>CAUJKL010001042.1 GCA_963204995.1 Planctomycetota bacterium
GTCCATCGCCGTGTTCCCGCCACCGACGACCGCGACATTCCGATCGCGACAATCGAAAACCGGCGAATCGTAGTGCTCGGAATCGTAGGCTTTCAGAAAATTCACCCGCGTCAGGAACTCATTGGCCGAGTAGACTCCGCCCAGATGCTCGCCCGGAATGTTGAGGAAGCGCGGCAAGCCGGCACCGGTGGCAACCAAGACGGCATCGAATCCCTCTTCCTCGAACAGCTCGTCAACGGTCACCGTCTTGCCGATTACGACATTCGTCTGAAACTCGATCCCCATCTTTCTCAGATTGTCGATCTCGTCTTTCACGATCTGCTTCGGCAATCGAAACTCGGGAATGCCGTAGACCAGGACACCGCCAAGTTCGTGTAACGCTTCGAACACGGTGACGGCGTGGCCTCGCTGGATGAGATCGCCAGCACAGCTCAGACCGGCAGGACCGCTGCCGACGATAGCGACTTTCTTTCCCGTCGCCGGGGCGCGCGGAGGCAGCCCCACGCGCCCGACGCTCCGCTCATAATCAGCAACAAATCGCTCGATGTGCCCAATCGCCAACGGCGCAAAGCGTTTCCCCAAAATGCACGCCCCTTCGCATTGGTTTTCCTGAGGACAGACACGCCCCGTGACTGCCGGCAAGACATTGTCTTCACGTAACTTGGCAGCTGCTTTCAGGTATTCGCCTTGCCGAACCAACTCGACGACTTCGCGAATCTTCACGCCAACCGGACAGCCCTGCACGCATTTCGGGTCGGCACACGTCAAGCATCGCTGTGCCTCCTTTTCCGCTACCGCAGCACTCAAACCAAGATTTACCTCAACGAAGTTGTGAGCTCGTTCGGCAGCCGGCTGCTCGGGCATCGTTTGGCGAGCGATCTTCGTCCTTTCTTTCGGCGGCAGTTTCTCAGCCATGCTTTGCTCGACTCGCTTCTAAGGGGCGTGCTGGGGGCCGACTTCCGCGTGCTTCTCTTGCAAGTGGCATGGTATCGCCACACCTGAATCACGTTTGACTTGTGCCTCGAAGCCATCCAACGCCTTCGCTTCTTGAGATCGGTACTGTTTGTTTCGCTGCACGAGAATCTCGAAATCCACTTGGTGTGCGTCGAACTCGGGACCATCCACGCACGCAAACCGCGTCTCACCGGCGACCAGCACTCGACAGCCGCCACACATCCCGGTGCCGTCAACCATGATCGGATTCAGACTGACGATGGTCGGAATCTGCTTCGGGCGTGTGACCTCCGCCACCGCTTTCATCATCGGAATCGGACCAATTGCCAACACGTGGTCGATCGATGTGCCGGCATCGATCAATGCTTGCAGCTTCTGCGTGACAAACCCCTGCTCGCCGTAACTGCCATCGTCGGTCATGACGAACAACTCGTCGCTCGCAGATCGAAGTTCATCCTCCAGGATGACGAACTCTTTCGAACGGGCACCGATAATACTTACCACGCGATTCCCGGCCCTATGCATGGCAACTGCCGTCGGATACGCAATCGCCGTCCCAACGCCGCCCCCAATCACGACGACGGTCCCAAATAGCTTCACGTCGGACGGCATACCGAGCGGTCCCACAACATCGAGAATGGAGTCTCCTGTTGTCAGCTGGTTGAGCAGCTTGGTCGTCTTGCCTACGCCTTGAACCACGATGGTTATCGTTCCGCGCTCGACGTCCGAGTCGGCGATCGTCAACGGAATTCGTTCGCCGTGATCGTGAATTCGAACAATGATGAATTGCCCCGCCTGACGCTTGCGGGCGATGCGCGGAGCTTCGATACGAAATAGCTTGATGCCGGGGGCAAGCTGCCGAGTTTCTTTGATTGCAAACATGATTGCGTTCAGTTGCAAAGAGTATACCAACACCTGCGTCGACTCTTTGTAAGTCTGACCTTGTTCGGCGCGTTAAGTATCGCGCGATATAGCACGTTGCGTTTCCAGCAGGTGTGCGTTGGCGGACATTTGCTGCATCGGGCACCGCCCCGCTCGATCCGCTGAGGCATCTTCACCGTTTGCGTCTCACCTAAGTTCGAGTTTTGCATTTTTTTTGGACTGCGGTGACTTGTCACCGCTTTGCTCTCCAGTGCGAAGCACTTTTTCAGCAGCACCGCAACTTACATTGGATAGCGAATAATTGGCACCAAGTCGAAAAATACCAAAGCGGCGATGAATCGCCGCACTCCCAAAAATGCAAAACTCGAACTTAGCAACGCTTCGACACGATCGGAGCTCTTGGAAACTCATTAGTTCGCACGCTGTCGATCGACTTGTCAGCGAAGGTGTGGCGTTCACGCATGCTTACTGTCAATGCTCGATTGGTACGCCGAGTCGATCGAGCTTTATGACGGGCCTGTATCCCTCACGAGTTCACAACATGCGAAATGGTAACGAGTCGTTTCCAACTTGGCCGCCGTTAATCTCGAAGCTAATCTCCGATAGCAGCAACGACTGCGGCCTGATCGGAAAGTTTCGATAGGTGTGGTACTTGGCCCGCACTATTTCTTCTTGCTCTCGCGGAATTGAGGCACTGCGTCCAGCGTGAAAATCACAACTTCTTCGCCGGTGAGTGTGCTGATGTCGTGGTGCAGACTACGGGGTTTGATGCCGGTAATGTTCTGCACCAGCTCGTCCAAAGCTGGCCGGGCAATTTCGATGAGTTGCGATCGGACTTGCTTGAGCAGGTCGCGCCCTTTCTCCGGCGCAAGGGTCCTCACGAGATGCTGCTCGGCGGCGGTCAACACGCCTTGCAAGCGTATCACGAGCAGATCACCTAACAAATGTGCGTGAATGTCCTTAGGGCCGCGGCCCATGTATTCCTGCTCGAAATGCGACATCCCCTTGCAGATGGCGGCCTCGACCTCTCCCTGCGTCTTCATAGACTATTCTCTAGGTCTTCGAAAAATAACTGACTGCGGGCAATCGTGAATTGGCGATCTTGTTTTGTCAATTAGGATACCATACACTGCTGAGTGCGAGGAGATTGGCAGGCAGCCCTTATCCTGGCATAGGTTTCGGATGACTAGATAAATAGCGACCTGGAAATATCAGGGAGCTCGTTAAAAAGTAAACCGATGTGGCGAAACACCTCCGGGTGTTGTGCCACATCGGTTTTTTTATGCGCGCGTCGATGCAGTACGAGATTAAGAGAAGCACAGGTCGGAACATGCGCGAACCAACGACGACAATGTTACTTCTGACGCCCGACGCAATTCCGCTGGCGCGTGCTGACCGCGAGGCCATCGAGCGCGCAGAAGACGACGGGCTACACCCCCGCTGCGGACTTTCGGAATCTCTTAAGCCTCCAAGTATTACAAAGGATGGTTAACATGTCTCCACAATTGAAGAGTCATCAGACGACCCCAGAAATCCTCACTTTCAACGTCATTCAAGGCGCACCGTCGCGACGCTCGGCGACTTCAACTCGTACCCTCCGGCGACGTCAAGTCGATCATGCACAAGTCGTGCGAGGACTCCGCGTGTTAGTCGTCGGCGACGATCGAAACATCGCCGATTTGCTGGTCAGACGGCTGCACCGCTGGGGGCACACTGCCCGTACGGCTCAAGATGGGCTCGCTGCACTCCGAGTGGCCGCAACTCAGCACCCGGATGTCGTGCTACTGGACATGGAAACGCCGTTCATGGACGGATACCAGATCGCCAGACATTTACGACTCGACTTTTCTAAAAGCGAGTGCTTCCTCATGGCGATCACGAAGCGATCAGAAGACGAACACCGCCAACAATGCATTGACGCAGGCATCGATCTGCTGCTCATCAAGCCGATCGATCTGTCGGACCTGGAAACACTGCTGCTACTGGAGCACGAACTCGTGAATCGGCGGCACTCATTGCGAGCCGACAGCGACCAGAAATGCTGCAATGAAACGGCCGCTTCGTTATGTTGATCCACTCGATGAAGAATAATGAGTTGGGAGCATTTCTATCGACCGCAAACGGAATCGAGCGGGACGATGCCTCGCTCCAGGAGTCACGACGATGATGGTCACATTTCTGGCGTGCGTGTTAGTTGGATTATTGTTACTCGACGTGTCAAGTGAGATCAGAACTCACAGTTGACTGATCATTGCGGCCAACCATTGCAAGTATGGTGATTGCCACACGCCTGCGACGGGGAACGAGTTGAGCAAAGCAGTCTCGTTCGATCACACCAGGAGTCATCGAGTTTGAGAATCGCAAGTACGCGCCCTTGTTTAATGAACTCGCGGGTCTACAATCAAACACGTTGGGAGAAGGATCAGCGACACGAC
>CAUJKL010001043.1 GCA_963204995.1 Planctomycetota bacterium
CCGCGCACCATGAAGGCGGGGTTACAAGATGCAATCTACAGAGGCGGGGTAAGAAGCGGGATAGCGGCGGGGTCAAGTCGAGTCAAATAACTCGACTCGCGCGCCGATTAAGCGGGCTGGTTAATCTAAGCCCTAGGAAGCGAGACAAAAATTGCAGCACAATCAACGGCTGTCGTAGATAATGACTCGACTTTTAATCTGATCAGACTTGGAACTTGCAGCCTGAAACTAGACGATCAAGGGCGTCTTACGGCATCGGTGAAGGCGGCTGTCATGCAATACGCAAAAGTGGACTACTGGATTTCATTGGCTGTCTTCGATGATAAGCTCCGGTTTCTTGGTGCTGCTACACACAAAGAGGCGATTCAATACGTTCGCGCGGGTGCGATTCCGACCCGGTTGCCAAAACTGTCATTCGACTTCGGCATTTCGAAAACGTACAAATCTGTCGCACGCTTGGCGGTGGCAATAAGTGATCGCGAAGTCCCCAAGCCCGGATAACCGCCCCCATCTAACCGCCTCAGTTCAACGCACAGTCGATCCGTCCGAGGACAAACGAATAGCTTGATAGCCTTTAGTTCCTATTGCCCTTCGTGAGTCGTTTCAAGAACCGGAGTAGTATTGTGAAAAGGAATTATTCGTCTGTCGCGTCTGGCGTTGAGTTGTGCTCGCTAACATTGTTTTCAGTGATACTCCCAGTCTCACACAGGGGACTCGCACCCATCAATTCACGCCAGTGACGAGCGTGTTGCCGTCGGGGAGGACTTTCATGATCAACGTCACTCGCGGCAACCATGTGATCAAGTCGTTCGTTGACCAAACAGGTATCCGACAACATGAATACGAATCGCATGAGACGTACATTCTGCCTTGGACGATGCACATCAATGAGCGAGACCGAACAACGGCAATCGCGATTGGTTGCGTCGTGCGTTCCTCTCTGTTTCGCTCTCGGAATTGTCCTCACTCTCCTTTCGATGTATTACGCCACGTATCGAGCCGTCATGGAAGTGCATTCTACTAAACGTGGCGATTTCGCAGTCCCATTTCCGGCATACTTTGGCATGAGGGGTTTGAACATGGACGCAATCCCTATGCGAATCGTATCCTTCGTGTTCGGTCCTGCCCATTGTATTGACAAGCAGTTGCGCCCCGCAGAATGGGCGGTATCGCAATGGAAATGGCCACCCAACGCTTCTCCAGTAAATCCAGTCGCCGAAGAATCTAATAGTAAGCCGGCACAAAGCGCGCAAAACGCTGAACCCGAGTTGCCGACCACGGGTTTTTGAATCAGATGCCCGTTCGCGGCAACGGGTTAGCGTCGTTCGTTTTGTCTGAGATGCACATTTCTTTTATCGCTCGAGGTATTCATGATTCGCTCATTTCTCATTTGCTTCGCCGTCGTCTTCATTTGTGGTTGCAGTGGCCGCTACTTTACCAATTTGGGCAATGGCGTCGGGGTTCCGACTGGAGCGATCGATGAATACGCCGAATCGAACGGAATCTCGCGGGACGAAGCGAGACAACGAATGCTCGAAGAATCAAACCAGAGAACGCAGAACCAAAGCGGAAAGTGAGGAATAAAACTTGCGGACGTGAAACGATTTGATGAAGAATGTTGCCGTTCACACGCCTCCGCTGGAACAGGCATAATCTATGCCACGGATGCACCGTTGATGCACGGACAGGGATGCTGGTATGATTCGAGTGTCGGGCAAACTCAAATCGTTAGTCGTTCTACGCTTCAAAACAGACAGAACAAAGCGAGGCACGCCGAGTCGCGGTGGTTGGTTTTCAAACTAAAAAGTGTCACTCGCCGCGACCATACAATCGTAGCCGTTCGCCCCCAAACGAATTCATCTGTTTGAGCAAGCCTTGTTCCAATTCTTGCTCGCGCACTAGCGGCGACTACATTAAGCGCGGAGGAACCTGCTAACCCTGAAGCTGTTGAAATGGTCGAGAGAATGTCCGGCCTGCCTGACTTTGCAGATTGGACGGGTGAGTCCGCCTGAGACTGCCGGTGTTACGACATTCCGTACCGTTGCACTTCTGTCAGCTCGGGCTTCGCGGATGCAATCCGTAAAACACCGCGAGTGCTTCAAGGGAACAGTAAACGCATTTGCCCCACTACCACGGCAACCAACTTCGTTCCGCGCCGATGGTGTCGAGAGGACTTCGATTTGCTGCCCGAGTACCTTGATCGGGAGGCGGCTAGCGAACGGTTCTTCTTTTGGTTTGGGCCCGCTGGTACGGTGACGCCCGTCCATCATGACCTCACGAACAACTTCATGGCCCAAGTGGTGGGACGCAAGCAAATCAAGTTGCTCTCACCGCTGAATCATCCGAACGTTTACAACCACTTGCATTGCTACTCGGAGGTCGACCTCGACAACATCGACCTCGAACGGCATCCCCAGTTTCGTCACGTGAAGATTCACGACATTACACTTCACCCCGGCGAACTGTTTTTTCTGCCCGTCGGTTGGTGGCACCACGTACGCGGATTGGACGTCAGCATTACGTTAACTTGCACCAACTTTCGGGCAAGGAATGACTTCGCCTCCTTCTACGAAACCTACGGCGAGATCTAAATTTGAAATCTCCATGACCGATAATCAAACCATCATCGCTTACGAAATCTATCCTCAGCAGGATATGCCGCTCATTCCAGCTCCGATCACACGTGAATGGATGGACAATACTCAGCAACGTTATGCCTATCGGTGTTTGCCGCTGACGTTGGCGAATCAAGCCGGATGGCTGATCTGCAATCCGTCGAGCTTCTGTGTGCGGTGGAACGGAGGGCCGGGGGTCGAAGACACGACGGTGGTATTCGACGGTGTGAAGCCTGACGAACGCATCTCGAGCCTGTTCGGGCACGGCACCATCACGTTCAACTTTCCCTACCTCATGCGGACGCCACCAGAGATCAATCTGTGGGTCAAAGGTCCGACAAATTGGCCGAAGGATGGCGTGCAGGCCTTGGAGGGCATCGTCGAGACCGATTGGACGTCCGCTTCGTTTACGATGAACTGGAAACTCACCCGACCGAACCATCTCGTTCGGTTCGAGCGTGGCGAACCCATTTGTATGATCGTGCCCTATCCACGCGGTCTTCTGGACAGTCTCTTACCACGGGTCGAATCACTCGACGACACCCCGGAATTGGCCGCGAGCTATCGGAAATGGAGCGCCGATCGCAACGAATTCCATCGACTGATGGCCACCGGTGCCGAGGAAGTGCTTAAACGAGGCTGGCAGAAGGACTACTTCCAAGGCCGCGACCCCGGCTCGGAGAAGTTTGGCGAACACCAGACTAAGATCAACGTTCGCTCGTTTCGTCCGAAATGAATCGTCATCTACTATCGGTGAGACGAGTCTCGGGTCGCAGTTGGCCAGCCGGTCAGTAGAACGTTCCTCTCAATCGCGTTCGTGGTGATTTCCCGTGCCCTCACGCCCCGGCACAGTTGAGTGCATCGAGGAGTTGGGGAATCCTTTCGAGTCGAACGGTTCTACTTGTGGCACTCCACTTGCTCCACTTGCACTACTTGCGACGCTTATGAGCGTTATGCCGGCCGAGCGTTTTGTGGACAACTCGGTAGTAGCGTGCTGTAATCGAAAAGTAGGCAGGGAAGCATCTCGGCTTCCGGCTGTCGATAAACTCTGTGGCGATGCCGCGCGTGTCCTCCGGCAGGTGGCCTAACCCTTTCAGCAACGTGGCTCGTTGGCCGGCGGGCATGTGACCGGAGATGTGTTTCGTCCCAGCGGAATTCTCGCAAAACCTTTTACGAACATTCACCTGCTCGCTCTAGCCGGAGGAGACTTCATCATAGCGATGCGACGACGGGGGAGTCAGCGGCGGAGAAAGGCGCGATACGAACTACGGATGATCGAATCGGTCGAGGATAAACAGAAAGCGGCGCGCCACCCGGACGGTAACGTTAGTGCAGCCAGTCTTCAATGCGCAATCCAGGCACTTGGCTGAAATCGCCGGTATTCGCCGACAACAAGGTCGCATCGTGTTCTAAAGCAATGCTTGCAATCTTCAAGTCCTGCGTCCCGATGCGGATGCGTTGCCGCCGAAGGTCGATAAACCGCTCGGCTGCTTTCTCGTCGTAGCGAACGATCTCCCACGCTTGGAAGAAACGTACCAGATGGATCAGTTGATCGTAGGGCCGCACTTCTTTCGCGGCGTCTCGCGCTCGCCGAATTCCCGCCAGCCAGCCGCGCATGTGTTCCTCGAACGTGATTACCGTTGTGGCAAAATTCTGGTCGAGAGATGTGTCCATTCGGGCCGCCAGCGCGTCGTACATGCCGCCCCTGCCGATCTGAAGAATGTTCAAGTGATCGGTGTCAAGTAGAATCACGATTCGTCTAGACCTGCGTCGCGTGTTGCGGCTCGATCCTCTTCGCGAATTCGTCGCGTTGCCTGGTGAAGTTCCTCGATCGCCGGGTCATCGGCGAACATGCCAACGACCTTTTGCCATCCGCCCATGTCCGGTTTGTCCTGGACCATCGCCAGCAGTTGCGCATACTGCGTTTCTAGTGCTGCCACGCGTTGTTCAAGTTCTGCGGTACTCATCATCATTCCTCAATGCGGCTTGTGCTGGATCTATTATAGAACAAACCACCGTCGGCGGGTCAACGTAATCCACTCGTCGCCAAAGTCGACCGGGGTCAGAACCCGCTGTCGTCCATATACTTCGCTAAGCCCTCACGAATACACAACTTCCTCGTCCCGCTTGTCGCTGGGTTCGGTGCTGACTGGCTCGGGGGGTAGCAAGGGGGCGATGTCGATGGGTTCGGCGAATGATGTGCCGAGAACCCACCTTGCGTAAAGTGAGAAGACGACAGGGACCAAGAACAGGACCAAGACCGTTGCGAGCATCAGGCCGAAGCACAGACTCGCCGCCATCGGAATGAGCACTTGCGCTTGGAACGATTTCTCCAACACGATCGGCGTCAGTCCAGCAACGGTCGTCAGCGAGGTGAGGGCCACGGGACGGAAACGCCTCGCTCCGGCGGACAGGACTGCATCGTGAACATTGACGCCGGCCCTAATTTCGTGATTGATGAAGTCGATCAACACGATCGAGTCGTTCACGACAACGCCGGCCAAGGCGACTAAGCCGAACAGGCTGAACATTGTCAGCGGTAGGCCGAGGAGGGCATGTCCCCATAACGCACCGACGATTCCAAACGGAATGATCGACAGCACGACGAGCGGTTGAAAATACGAACGAAACTCCATCGTCAGCAGCACAAACATCGCGAGCAGTGCGACCAGGAAGCCGAGAAACAGGCTGTGCATCGAATCGGTGGACTGCTCGGCCTGGCCTTCCCAACGGATGCGAACGTGCGGGAAATCGGCTGCTAACTTTGGCGCAAACTCGGCGCGAAACTTTGCGACGTTCTCTCGCGCGTTCCCTTCGTTCTCCTTAATATCGCCGGTGATCGTAATCGAACGGAGTTGATCGACGCGGTTGATCTCGCTGTACCCGCGCTCGATATGCACGTCGGCGAGTTCGGTCAGCGGGCGTTCCACACCATCGAGACCTCGGACGCGGATATCGTCGAAACCGGCCAGCGAGCGGCGGTCGGCTTCGGGATAGCGAACCATCAGCTTGACTTCATGCCTTCCGCGTTGGAGTCGCATGACCTCTTCACCCCAGTACGACGCGCGAACGGTTTCGGCCAGATCGGCGGCCGTGACGCCCATCGCTTTGGCACTCTCTTTGACGTTCAACTGATATTCGAGCTTGCCCGGGCGGGAGTCATCGCGAATGTCGACGACGCCCGGATAGCGACCGGCATCCGCTAATTCGCTCTTGCAGGCTTCGATGGCGGCTTCGAGTTCTTTCATGTGTTCGGCCGGCGCGAGCAGTTTGAACTCAATCGCCGCGCCACCCGGTCCCATCTCGGGCGTGCCGAAAATTAGCGTGTCGACACCGGCGATCTCACCGGTCACCTGCCGCCACTCGCTGAGAATCTCTTCGCTGGTGATATCGCGTTTCGAGGTATCTTGCAACTCGATGAAGACCATGCCGACATGGCTGCCGTCGGTGCGCGCGTCGGGACCGAGCGACCCAGGTGCGACGACTTGCCCCACCGCACGATGGACCAACCGTTTCAGCGGCTTGCCTTGCTTGGCCCATTTATCATTGATGCGATTGAAGGCATCTTCGATGTGACGCGTCGCGAGATCCGTCACGGCACTCGGCGTCCCATCGGGGAAAGTAATTTTGGCTTCGATCCAGTTGCTGTCGAGTTTCGGAAAGATCAGCCAAGGAGTAATTCCTGCGGGAACAAACGCCAACGTCACGATCAGAATCGAAAACGCCGAGCTAAGTATGATCGCCGGATTTCTCGTCGCCCACAGCAACGCCGGCATGTACAAGCGTTGGATCACGAACTCGAGCAACCGCGCGACGAATCCCTGACACAGGTTTAGCAACCAACTCAGCAGTCGAAACGGATACAGCAGGTAACTCAAAACTGTGATGAAAAGATTATCGCGGTGTGCTAGGTGGCACGGGAGAACGAATGCACTCTCGGCTAACGAAATCGCGAGCATGGCAATGACCGCCAGCGGCATGACAGCGATGAACTTGCCCATTACGCCCGAGACATAAAACAAGGGAACGAAGGCGATGACTGTCGTCAGTACCGAAGTGGTCACCGACGGCATCACCTCGGAGGCACCGTCGATCGCGGCCTCGATATACTCCTTTCCCCGCTGTCGATGGGCATAGATGTTCTCGCCGATGACAATCGCATCATCGACAACAATCCCTAATGCCAAGAGGAACGCGAACAGCGAAATCATGTTGAGTGTCGCGCCGACGTAAAGCAAGAAAGCACAAGCACCCAGAACCGAAATCGGTATCCCCATCGCAACCCAGAACGCCAGACGCAGGTCGAGAAATACAGCCAACACGAGGAAAACCAGAATCAGTCCCTGAATCCCGTTACGTCTCAGCAGGTCGATGCGATCACGCACATCGACCCCGCTGTCTTGCCATGTCGTCAGCTCGTAACCGGAAGGCAATTCCGCCGTATCGACGTAGTGATGAATGTCGTCCACGATCGCCAACAAATCCTCGGTCGCCGTCCGGTCGATCGAAATCACCATGCCCGGCCGGCCGTTGATCAGATTGATCGCGGAATCATCCGTAAATTCGTCCTTGACGTTGCCCAGTTCCCCAACCGTCAACACCACACCGTCCGGGGTCGTGACGAGCGGTATGCTCGCGATCTCTTCTCCCAGCAATCGTTTGTTCTTGCCGCGCAGCAAGACTTCCTGCGACTCGGTCTTCATGCTGCCGCCGGGGATCTCGATGTTTTCGCGGCGAATGATCTGACCGACCTGTTGCAGCGTGAGACCGTACTTGCGGAGCGTGTCTTCCGAAACCTCGACGTCGATTTGATAGTCTCGCACTCCAATCAAGTTGGCTTGTGAAACGGAAGGCAACAGCAGCAACTCGGTCCTCACCCGTTCCGCAATTTCACGCAGAGCCAGTTCCGACTCGGGCGTGTTCGCATCGGGGCCCAACAGTCCGACTCGAATGGCAACTTGCCGCAGCGTGATCTGCTGGACTTCGGGATCTTCGGCCAGTTCGGGAAAACTCGGGATGCGGTCGACTTCCGAGCGAATGTCGGCCAAAATTTTCGGCACGTTGGAGATATTGTTCTCCAGCTCCAACACCAGATGGCCACCACCTTCCTGTGCCACGGCAGTTTGCTTCTTGATGCCGTTGATCGAGCGGACTGCCTCTTCCAACTTCTGACAGATTCCCTCTTCGACTTCACTCGGGCTGGCACCCGGATAAGGCACGCTGATCAGTACGATTTCCAGATCAAATTCGGGAAATACTTCACGACGCATCATGAACATGCTGATGAAGCCGACCAGCATGACGGCGACCATCAGCGTGTTCATGGCAGGCGAGTTGTGTATGGCCCAGCGGATTGCGGATTTCATCGCGCACTGTCCTCCCGAACGGCCGCGCCGTCAACAAGAACTCCAAAGGGTGGCACCACGACGCGGTCACCCGCTGCCAACCCGCTCGCCGACGCTTCCACTAACCAGTGCGACCGATCGATCCCAGATTCGTCCTTGACTTGTATCAGCTCGATCGGATCCAACGAGGACTTCGCATCTAGCTGGCCGTTCTTCACAATCCAGACGGTCTTGCCAGGTTGCACGGCTCGCTCGGGAATCAACAGCAACGGGCTGGGTTGATCGACATGGAACGTCACCGTCACGAACATGCCGCGGACAAGTGCTGGCGGACCGCTCGACGCGGGCGTTTCGTTCGGTCCTCCCGACTTGTGACGGACAATCGTGACGTCGCGAGGTTTATCGACAAGCACTCGACAAGGCACGGTTCGCGTCGCTTCGTCGAGTCCAATGCCATCGAAGCGAGCTAAGACGCCCTGCCACTCGTAATGCACGCCCTGGCGATCGGACAACTGGTATCTGACGGTCGCGGGAATTCGCGGGATCTGATACCCGGCCCCCACCGCATCGAGGCTCTTGAACTCCTGACCGGACTGACGCCACACCCAATTCAGCTCCTCCATTTTCAGGCGACACTTGACCTCGACGGCCGAGGTATCTTCTAGCATAAACAGCTTGTCGCCTTTCTGGACGAACGAATCTCGCTCAACCAAATCGTCGATCACCACACCATCGACTGCGGCGACGATTTCTGTGCGTTCAAGATCGAGCTTGGCCTTTTCCAAGTCCGTTACGACCAGATCTCGCGCGCTTTCCAAGCGGCGCTGCCGTGTCTTCAACAGATGAAGTTGGTTGGTGAGTTGCACCAAGTTGTTTCTGGCCGTCAGCTCCGTCTGCTTGGCTCGATCCAACGTTGAATCGGTCACGATGCGTTCTTGAATCAAGCCAGCCAATCGGTTCACTTCGTTTTGTTCCAGTGCGACCTGATCTTCGGCCAGCTTGATCAGCTCGGCGGAATTACTGATCTCCACCTGCAATTCCTCGATACTCGCATCGGCTTGTTCGAGCTGATTTTCCAGTCGCTGTGTTGCCAGTTCATAGTCCCGTGGGTCGATCTTAATGAGCCGCATCCCACGGGTTACAAACCTACCGCCGTTACAAGCCTCGTCTTTGAACACCACTTTGCCGGCGACTTCGGCTGCCACTTCGATTTCTCGAAAGGGAGTCACGATGCCGTCGACGGCGATGTCGAGACTACCTTGATGTAGACGTATCGTCTCGGTGTGAACCAAGGGCACGAGTGGTGGCGTCTTGGCACTCGCTTCGGTCTCCGGTTTGTATATCAACGCGCGAAACCAAAAAATGCCACCGGCCACAATCGACACCGACACCACAAAACTTAGGGCTTGACCGGCGAGCGAATTACGTCTCACGAATTAAACTCCGACTGAAAGGCAATAGATGTGAGTCCGACGAAGATGGTCACGCAAGGGTCGTTGATCTACGGGTATTATTGTCGCGGTCGTCGGAATCAGAAGCCCCGGAAATCGCCGCTAACGAAAACCTGGTGATATGTTCGGCCAACTGTTCGATGGTGAAGTGATTGTCATCGTCCGATGCTGACATCATTTCGACGATTTCTCCAGCGATCCGATAAAAGAGACATTGTCCGATGATGCTGAACGCAACCTGACGCAGCTGATGTGCCGCCGTGTCACTCGGCAGCAACTCGCCGACAATGCCTAACAGCAACTCCAGCAGCGGGCGAAAATACTCTTCCACGAGTTCACGGCAAGCGCTCGTCGGATGTAGTACCTCGCGCAGCATCAACTGCTGTTCCCAGGGAGTCGCTTTGCCTCCAATCATGCGGGCCAACATCATGCGAATGAATCTATTAAGTTTGCTTTCGGGTGGAGCATCTTCGGGCCAAGGAGGCAGCGGGAACTGAGTCGCGAGGCGGCGATGCGCTTGCTTGACCGCTTCGAGATATAGCCGCTGCTTGTCGCCAAAGTAATAGTTCACAGCAGCCACATTTGCTTCCGCCGCTTGGCAGATCTGCCGAATCGTCGCAGATTTGTAGCCGCGTTCGGCAAACACGCGACCCGCCGAGTCCAGAATTTTCTCGCGTACATTGTCCATAAGTCGTATACCGCGAACAATCGATTAAAACAACTGTTTGAAACAAGTATATCAGCGAAATTCTAGGGCAACAGTGCAGAATTCTGCCGCAGGAAAAAACATCGGTGTCTGTGACCCGTACGACGGCCCTCCGAGGCCGTCGTGATGTATTCGACGGCCTCGGAGGGCCGTCGTACGATAGGAGTCAATGCCATCGGCGAGCGGTGCAACACACCACATCCTCCAAACGCTGGTCCAACTTTCGTACTCGTCGGCAGCCACACGATACCCCTCCAAACAATTGGGTAGTGATATCATTTGAGCTTCATGTTCGGCGTGCCACTGGCTCCGCCAGTGCCTTCAGGGAGCTTCCGGTTGGCTCTGCCGCTCGCGTTCGACCTGCAAATGGCAAGACAAAGAAGGCACTGGCAGAGCCAGAAGTGGCACACGGTCGACGCTTGCAGCAAACAGTACCACCACCGACGATGGCGATCTGGTGCTAATTTTGCGCTGCCCAACTAGAATGAGAAGTCCGCAGACCCGCTCACTCCGGATCGAAGTCATGCCTCGACTTGCACTTGCTATCTTCCTTTCCCTCGCCGTGGTTCCGTATGTCGCGACCGTTGGCGAAGAGCTCGATTTCGCCCGAGACATTCGGCCGATCCTCAGCGATAACTGCTATCACTGCCACGGCCCGGACGAAGAGACTCGCGAAGCGGACTTA
>CAUJKL010001044.1 GCA_963204995.1 Planctomycetota bacterium
AAACCGGCTGACCCCACGAATTCAGGACGACCACGAATTGGATTTTGGTATCACCTCATTTTCCCGCTGCCTCGTCGAGAATCCGCGGACTCCCAGAGTTCTCGGCTCCTGGATCAGGAGTTCTGAGACTCCCGACCCCCTAACCGCCATTCACACCCTGTCTGGCGGTCGCTCGCCCTTTTCGATCGCTTTCCTGCGCAGTCGTTCCTCGACAGGGACTGCAAATTTGGAGTTGTGCTGCAGGACACACCCAGGGCGTCCCGGAACGCAGTCCACTTTCAGGAGCTTACAGGTTTCATCTCGCGCGTCGTAGTGTGGACAAGAGAACGAACTCATTTGAATAAACTCATGGGGTCATCCAAAGGATGATACGAGGGTTTGAACTTTCATCATTTCGTCCCCCGAACCACTCCCCTGGTGTTGATGTGATGATGTTGATGTGAATTGATGTTAACGTTTTCTTGCGGATGATGCAGTGGTGATCGGTCGATCGGTTATTATGGATGCTCTCACGCCGGGAGCCTCTCCCTGCGACGTTTATCAGCGATTCTAGTTCGAGGTGTACGATGCGACGATTTGTCCGTGTCCTGGTTGTGACTGCGATTCTTCTTTCCCTGGCCGACAGCGACTTAGCCGAAGCGGTCGAAATGGTTCTGACCGGCAGCAATGGTGTGCCGGGTGCGACATCGGTCCCGCTGTTGGATACGTTGGAAATCGCTCAGGGCCAGACGGCGACGGTCCACTTCGATGCGTCTCCTGTGCCCGCCGGACTTCAGGCGGTGCTGCGTTTTTGGGCGCGACTGGATACCAAGACCGTGGCTGGATATACCCAGTGCCTGCGGCTCGTGCTGAACGAGCAACCCCTGTCAGGCGAACGTCTGCTTAACAAGAAACTGCGTGTGAAGGCGCGCTCGGGACAAGTCAGTTCCATGTTCGCCGGGGAGCGATTGACTGTCTTTTATGCTCCGGACTTCGATTCGCCGACCGATCACCCGCACTATGGTCTGACCGGTGGCGTCGTGCCCTGCTTATTCGAAGTCGATGTGACCGACCGGATTGAGCCTGGTGCCAACGAACTCGTCTTGCGAAACGATGCCGCTGCAAGTGTCCAGAACATTCTCCACGTTGGTCGGGGGACGCTGGTGTATCAAGTGCCGTCGCTGGAGGCGGTCGAGAAATCCGCACCGCCCACGGGCCCGATACCGACCATCATGCCGCGCCGGGATCTCCGTACCAACTACACAGCGGAAGCCTTGCCGGATGCCAAGATTCTGCTGAAGTTTGCATCAACTCAGGTGGTCGTGGAAAGTCGTTTTTCCACACCTCAGCCCGGCTGGGTTCAGGGAAGCAACGACTACTTTTCTCACGCTCGCCGACTTGAACAACGCGACGAGGGAGTCGTGGTCTACGACACCTTCACGAACAAGACGACCGAAAACTTGGGGATTATGCACCGTCACCAAGCGAACCTCGGCCGCGCCGTGCAGAAGTTGTGGCTCGCCGGCCTCGAAAAACCGAGCGGTGCGGGTGAGTCTCGCCTCCCGGCGAACTGTACGACCTTCGCCGCGGCGGACACCTGGGGCCTGGGTTTTGTCGCCGCAGATGATGTGTTCCGAGTGCATTGCACAAATTATGGTGTCGACGGTTCCATTGGGCTGGCCGACAACAACCTCGTCTTACCCCCAGGAGCCAGCTACACCGCCCAGTGGATTCTTGTCCCGGTCGAAGCGCCGGACTACTACCGTTTCATCAACACAGCCAGGCGATTCATCGGAGCCAACTTTCTCATCGATGGTGGCTTTGCTTTTCTTCGTGCCGGTGAACTGACAGAAGCGTGGAGCGACGATCAAGTCCAGAAGTTTCTGGAATACAAGAACCCGAAATACGTCTGCGCCACGATCCACTCGAACTATAAAGGCCGCTACAGTCACGGCACTGCGTTCCAGCAGGTCGACCACGAGCGATTTCCGCGCGCGTTCGAACGTTGGCGGAGGCTTTATCCCGATGTGAGCTGCTTGGTCTATTTCCACTGTTTCCTCGACGTGACTGACGAGGCAGAGACGCAATTCCATGAGGCCCGGGCGCTTCGCTCCAATGGCAGCCAGGCGAACTACGGCAAAGAACACCAACGACTTTTTCTACCCCTGACCGATAATTCGTACGGTGCGGCCGTTCGCAAGAACGTGGATATCATTCTCGACAAAATCGGTGCCGACGGAGTCTATTGGGACGAACACGAGTACAGCAGCGAGCAATATCACTATGGCGAACCCTGGGATCGCTTCTCGGGCGATATTGATCCGAAGAGTATGCAGCTCCGCGGCTTGAAGTCTTCCGTCACCCTGCTGACCGAAGACTGGCGGGTGAAGCTGGCGAAGCATATCCTGTCTCGCGGCGCCCTGATTGGAAACGGTGCTCCTTACACTCGCGCGATGGCGGCACTCAACTTCCCCTGCTTCGTCGAGACGGGAGCCATCACGAATTGCACCGGCAGCCACCTGTACTCACCGATTGCCCTCGGGGATCACCTCACCGAACGGAACCAGCAGCACGCCTACGAGACCATGCTGGCCGCACTGGATTACGGCTGTGTGTATCATTGGTACAACGATATGACCGTTACACCGACGCACAAGACCATTACGTCGCAGATGTTTCCCATCACACCGTTGGAGATCCATGCGGGCTATATCATCGGTGAACAGCGGATCGTGACGAGGCTCAGCGGAACGTATGGCTGGGGCGACAACTCGCCACACGAGTTGCACGTCTACAACGGCCAAGGCAAAGAAGTGACGGACTTCGACGCACCCTTCACTGAGAAAGATGGAGCGACCTGGACCGAGTTGCGGTTGGCCGAGGACTGGTCTGCGGTCATCGTGCGCCGGTAAACTCGCTTGGCGTGGCCTCGGGAGGCGGTAGGTGCCGTACCGTTGACCGTGGAGATTAGATTATTATTGGCGAACTGTGGAACTGGGCAGAGGGCTGTAGGTCAACTGCTGATACCTAACTTCGAGTTTTGCATTTTTTTGGACTGCGGTGACTTGTCACCGCTTTGCTCTCCAGTGCGAAGCACTTTTTCAGCATCACCGCAACTTGCATTGGATAACGAATAATTGGCTCCAAGTCGAAAAATACCAAAGCGGCGATGAATCGTCGCACTCCAAAAAGTGCAAAACTCGAACTAACGCATTGTCCCTTAATGAAGATTTACGCGAGATCAAACCATGAAAAACTACATCGCTCTAGTCGTTCTGCTGTGAGTCACTGCACGACCTGGGACGTCGGCTGGCGCTTGCGATTCTCCGCCCCGAGGTCATCGCGTTACGGCGGCTGTTGATCGGAGAGGCGAGGTCGTTCCCGGAATTCGCCGAGAAATACTTCGCTTCCGCTCCAGGTCTAGTACTCGTAGCTCTCGCCTCGGGCTTTGAGCAACTTAGCGATGCCGGACTGCTACCGGCGACGGACACGCGACGCGCGGCCGAGCAGTTCGCGTATCTCGTGGTAGGCGCACCGCTTGATCGGGCGATCTTGCTAGGAAAGATTCCAGCCAAGGAGCACATCATCGCGTGCGCGCGAGATGGGGTCGAGACGTTCTTAGCACGTTACACGACCAAGCCGCGAAAGAATTGAAATATTCCTCTTAACCGTTAGAAAGGCAATTTCATGAGTGCCAGAGTTACACCATTCTTGATGTTCGAGGGAAAAGCCGAAGAAGCGATGCGGTTCTACGTTTCGCTCCTTGCGGACTCGCACATCGACAAAATCATTCGCTATGGCACGGGCGAGGCGGGGGCGGAAGGAACCGTGATGCGTGCCGATTTCACACTTGCTGGCCAGCCCGTCATCTGCATCGACAGCCCGGTGAAGCATGCTTTCACGTTTACGCCTTCCATGTCGATGTTCGTGGACTGTGCGGACGAGGATGAGATTGGCACGCTGTTCTTCAAGCTGTCGAAAGACGGCGGTGTTATGATGCCGCTTGGCGATTACGGGTTCAGCCGGAAGTTTGCGTGGGTCTCCGACCGGTATGGCGTATCGTGGCAACTGAATCTTCCTCGAGAGTGAAAAGAAGGCCCATCCCGTCAGTCTCAGACCAAATCAGATCCGGCGGGGCGGGCCTGCTTCGTGTCCGGATAACCGTGCCACTGCTGCGGAGTCTTCGGAGAAGCAGTGCCTTCCTGCGAAACGGTGCCCATGCAGCACCGCTTGCGAGCAAGCAGTGGCACGACCGGCGTGGCGGTGAGTTGAAGAAATCAAATGGGTCAAACCGGTTTGATCCATTCGATTCGTTTCGGGAGCCGATTCAGACTCGTGGTCGGGGGTGCAGCATGAAAAGGCTCGATCGACTGCTTCGTGGGATTCGGCGAGTTGCTTGACTTGGTCAGGCGA
>CAUJKL010001045.1 GCA_963204995.1 Planctomycetota bacterium
TGGTCGCGGCAGAGGCGCAGCGTCGTCGTTTCTTCGAAGCCGAACGGCGTGCGTTCTTGGGAGATGGCTTGGCTTGGAACTGGACGTTGCAGAAGCGTTACTTTCCGGACTTCGAGGCGATTGTCGATTTCATTCATCCGATGAGTTATCTCTTCGAGGCCTCGCGCGTGGGTGATTCGGAAGACGACGGTTGGTCCTTGTGTGAGGGTTGGTTGAAAGCGAGTTGGCAGGGGAACGTGACGTTGGTGTTAGAGGAACTTCGCCGTTGGCAAGCGTTGCACCTTTTGCGATTCTTTTTGCTCGCCGGCGCGGCTGCTCGACAGCCAGGATGTCTTCACGAATGGATGCCCATTCAACCTCCTTCGATTGTTGTTCTCGCACCGAAGGTCTGTTGGACTACAATAGTGAGAAGAATGCACGGCGGGGAACGTCCGAGTCCGCGTCAGGGAACGCCGCCGCTACTTTCCTGGAAACACACCATGAACCGCTGGTTATTCATTGGATTGTTGGTTGTAGTCGCAGCGGGTGCCGTCGCGGCCTACTTTTCAATGTCGTCCGGTCTTCCCGTGCAAACCGCCCAGGTCACGCGGGGGCCGATTCGCGAGTTTGTCGATGAGCGCGGCAAGACACGGCTGCCCGAAGATCACCTCATCACCATGCCCTTCGCGGGACGAGTCGAATCGATTGAGCTGATCGAAGGTCAAACGGTCACCGCCGGTCAGGTCGTGGCTCGGATCTCAGCCACAGACATCGACGAAGAGGTCGCGGAGGCCAAGGCTGCCGTTGACCGGCTCGACGCATCGCTCGCTGAAAACGACGATGCGACGGTTGAACAAAGCACTCGCGAGCAAGCCGAACTGTTTGCCGAATCGATGGTCTCGACGGTTGCCGCAGCCGAAGCCCGCCAAGTCGCTGGCAAGAGCCGCCTGGACTACTCCGAGATTTTTCTTGGACGCACCCGCAAGCTGGCCGAAACAGGAGCCGAAACGCAAGACGATCTCGACAAAGCTGAGTTGTCCTACGTCGAGAGCCAGATCGATTACCGCACCGATGTGCTGACAGTCGAGGCGCTCAAGGCCATGCAGGCGGCGACGAACCTGCTACCGCGCATCGTGACCGAGCAAATCAGTAAGAAGACGCTCTCGGCCGCTGTGATCCGACAACAGAAACAAGAAGCCGAAGCCCGTCTGCGGCAAGCACTCACGCGCAAAGATCGCAGCGAAATGAAAAGCCCCGTGGACGGCGTCATCCTCGACCGAGCCATCACCAACGAGCAATACCTGCCCGCTGGCACGACGTTGCTCCGTATCGGCCAATTGGAACAACTCGAAATCGAAGCCGATGTGCTGAGCGAAGATGTCGTGCAGATTCGCCCGAATGATCCGGTCGAGATCTATGGATCGGCGGTTGGAGCGACTGCGGGGCATGGTGTTGCTGGGATCGTCGATCGCATCTATCCGTCAGGATTCATGAAAATCAGTTCGCTGGGCGTAGAACAGCAGCGAGTGACGATCATCGTTCGTTTCGCCGACGGCGTTTTGAGCCAACTGCGAGCGGAGAGAGAACTCGGCGTCGACTACCGCGTCCGTGTTCGCGTCTTCACCGACGAGCGGGCCGACACATTGCTGGTTCCACGCTCCGCTATTTTTCGCAGTGCGGCGAACGGCTGGGAAGTCTTCGTCGTTCGTGGCGATCGAGCTGAGAAGCAAGCTGTTGAAATTGGCTTGTTGAACGACGAAGTCGTTGAAATCACTTCTGGATTGACCGAAGGCGATTCCGTCATACTGGCACCGGAGAGCAATCTCGAAGCTGGCTCGCGAGTAGCGATGGCGAGTGGTTGAATCGGCACCTGCTCCCGATAGATGCACCAGCCGCTGTCGCCATATTGCGGTTCCCGTTCTTCCCGAGACTTGCTAGCCGACGACAGATCGGACAATCAACGGTGGATCGCTTCATCTTAAAAAAACGTCTATTGGCGAAGCCGTCCTGGCGAACCAGCGATGCCAGTTCGTCGGATTCCATCTCGCTCTGCTCGCCAATCCCGGTAAGATGTAGGGCACACTTACTTTCGGATTCCACGGCGGCGAATTGCAATGGCCACACCCAGCGACTTGATTCATCCTCGCGACGAGATTGTGCAGACGATGGAGCGGATCTATCGCTATCGCATGACAACAACCTCCGGGGGCAATCTCTCGATTCGAGACGATGCTGGCGACACCTGGATTTCTCCCGCTCGTGTCGATAAAGGGAATCTGACTCGTCGTGATGTCGTCTGCGTGAAGCCGGGTGGCACAGTCGACGGGCCGCATCCACCGTCCTCTGAGTTTCCTTTCCACCGGGCGATCTACGACGCCCGGCCCGATATCCGCGCGATCGTTCACGCTCATCCCGTGGCTTTGGTCGCATTCAGCATATGTCGGCAGACTCCCGATACGCGACTGTTTCATCAAGCTCATTCGGTGTGCGGACAAATCGGCTTCGCTCCGTATGCACTGCCCGGCAGCAAGCAACTCGGTAGCAACATTGCGGCAACTTTCGCGGATGGCTGCGACAGTGTGATTCTCGAGAATCATGGTGTCGTCGTAGGAGGCGAGTCGCTGTCGCAGGCCTTTCAACGATTCGAGGCCTTCGAGTTCGCCGGCAAGACGATCATCAAAGCTCGCCAACTTGGTCAGGTCCGCTACCTGACGGAAGCTCAACTCCATCTGGCTCTCAATCGAAGTGTCGCTCTCGACTCGTTCGAGTCGCCGCGTACGACCGCCACCGAGAAAGAGCTGCGACGTCAGTTATGCGAGTTCGTTCGCCGTGGGTGCCGCCAGCGGTTGTTAATTAGCACGGAAGGCAGCTTTTCAGCGCGACGTGACCATGATTCGTTCCTCATCACTCCGACGCAGCAAGATCGCGAGTCGCTCGCGGTCGAAGACATCGTACTGGTGCAAGGCGATCAGCGCGAGGGTAACAAGAAAGCCAGTCGCGCCGTATTCGCACATCAGGCCATTTACCGCAGGCATCCTCATGTCCAAGCGATCGTGTTTGCTCATCCAGTGAATGCCACCGCATTCAGTGTGACGGATTCGATGTTCGACGCCCGCACGATCCCTGAGAGTTACGTATTCTTGCGAGATGTCCGGCGCGTGCCGTATGGCGTGCAATACCTGAACGATGGCAGCATTGCCGATTTCGTTTCCGCCGCTTCGCCAGCCGCGATCTTGGAGAATGACGGAGTCCTCGTGAGCGGTTCCAGCGTGCTCGATGCCTTTGATCGACTCGAAGTCCTGGAGTCAACGGCGGAAGCCGTAATCAATGCTCGTGCGATCGGTGAAGTCTCGACGATGCCCGAGGCCGTGATCCGCGAGTTGCGCGAGGCATTTAAGATCGGTTGATAAATCTGGCTCTCGATCTTCGCCGTGTTGCCTTGCACGAACAATCGCTTGAAGACCGAGGATGGTTTACCTTCGGGTGGAATCAGGCGAATCATTGAGCTGTTCGAGCCGAAATGGCTTCCCTGCTTCATAGAGTAACAATCGTTCGTGTTCGCCAGCTTTCTGACTTTCCGGTGCGCCGTCGATTGCTTGTTTCTGTAGTTCGATGGCTTGCTCAAAATCCCCAAGCTCGGCATGGGCGGCAGCCAGCGCTGCTTCGTACCACCACTGGTCCGTCGTCGACATAACCAACGCTTGTTTTGCGTATTGCACGGCCGTTTCGCCGTCTCGCATGGCTTCGTCCGGACTAGCAGCAAGCAGCCACACCAACTGAGCTTGGGCACCAAACGCCTGGCGTTGATCGGGCAATACCTCACGGAACTTGTCCCACGCATCTTGGTAGCGTTGGCTCTGGTAGTCGAGCATTCCCTGGACGGTTCGCAGGCCGGATGATATCCACTCCTGCTGGTCGATCAATGCTTCACAGCGCTCGACAGCCTGAACGGCTTTCGGCATTTGCTCCGTCGACAGATACGAACTCGCGAGGTAAAGATGGGCAAAAGCATCATCGGGATCGTGCTCGACGACGGATTCATAGTACTTCACCAGGTCGGTGGGATCGACCGCGCTAGTCGTCACGCTCGGTGGCTTGCCGTAAGGCAGCGAGCGAATTCGCAGGTTCGAGAACCGAACTTCTCCAACATCTTGTGCCTCGCCATAATCGCCAAATGCAACTCGCCCATCGGTCCGGAAGTTAGGCTCCAATCCAGGATAATAGAATGCATTGTTAACCGATTGCTCCCAATATCCTTGCCACACTTTGAGCCGCATTCGGTTGACCTGTCTTAGTTTCATAAAGCCACCAAGATCACGTTCTCCGAAGACGAAACGACCCGCCGCGCCCGCATGTTGCATTATGACAAAGTATCTTCCTTCGCCCTCGAAGTGTTGCGAGTCTCCGATATGCAGACCGATCGTTGGCAGCGTGAGCGGCGGAAGTTGTTCAATGTCCACCTCGATCTCAAACGGTGGATGAAACTTCATCAGGCTTTCCATGACGATGCCGCCCGCGGCGATCTTTCGGGATGACAAGACAATCGCGGTCTCGCTTTCCATCGTCTTGTCGGCACCGCGGCTAACGAAATTCCAGCCGTCCATGTTTTTATTAAACGTGAGATTTACCCAGTCACCACCCAGGAACTTCTCTCGCCAAGTGAGCATCGTGTTCAGTTCATCAAAGTGGCGAATCGCGTATTCATGGTTGTCGAGCTTCCTTGCCTCGGCTAACCAATCTTTCATCTCACGGATCGCAGCTTCATCGGCATGGCCATCGAGGAGTTGTTTCGCGATCAGCTGTTTGACCTGTTCCTTGCCCGGGCCGGTTGCCGCATAGGCGAGATTGCGCAACAGCTGGTGTTTCACGAGCGATTGCGCATTCTCCCTCAATGTTTCAGCGTCGATCGAGTCAAATGTCCGACGTGCCTCTTCGAAATGACCAGTGCGAGCGGAAATCAGAGCATAGTTCACTGTCGCCCATTTCTTCCAACGCTCGCTCGATTGTGGGCTGTCCCGATACCCTTCGAGCATCGGAGCAAGCACCGCATAGGCTTGGGGATTCTCGAAGATCTTGGCATCTCCGTCCGCCCCATGTTCGATCGTTTGCACGATGCTAAAGAGAGTGTAAGGAACTCGGGTGTCGTAGCGTTGACTAGCCGCGCATTCCTTCCCGAACGCGATGAGCGCGCGATGGCTGCCGCCCCAGCGAGGCAGCAACGAGTCGATGTACGTTCCGTAGGCTTGGTCCCAGTCCATGACCGCATAGACGGCCCGATCGAACCACTCTCGCGTGGATGTTTCGGGATCGCCCCCGGCCTTCGCGATTGTAACCATCGTCGTGGCGGCATGAGGCAAATCGGGTCGCAGACGCCAAGCGTGGATCAAGTGCTTGCTGGCAATCGGCAAGTACTGACCGAATTTCTGCCATCCGTCTGGCGTTACGAACTGAACCGTCTCACTACCTCGGTAGTGCCAGGCGAGATTCAGATAATATTGCCCTGCCGCCAGGTGTTTGAACCACGGATCAACTTGAGGAATCTTCAAGCACTCATCCAGCAATCGCTTCTGATCGTCTAACGACTTCAATTTGTCGCACATTCCAACGAAGTCGACGTAATAGGTCCAGACGAATGGAGAGACGTCTTTGTTCACTGCATCTGCCGCGAGCCACGACGCGAAGATTCGCCGTGCGTTTCGCATCGCTGGTCGTGGAGATTGATTGACTTCGTCGGCCTTGTCAGCCAGCCAGTGGGCAGCCCGAGCCCGTGTGAAATGGCTGACGCGCTCCGACGTTTCCAGCTTGGGCAACAACTCGTTCAACTCGTCATAGGCAGCCAAATCGTCGGCGATCAAGCGGAGAAACAAATGGTGTGCGCGAACCGACAGATCTTTCGAGCCAGCCGCAATCGCAGCATCGCCAAGCTTCCGGAGTTCGTCGTTTGATAGAGCGTCCGGAAGTCTTGTAATGGATGCGAACAGCGCCGCGAGAAATTCTCGGCCCGCGACAGTTGCTTTACCTCGTCCCGAATTATGGGCATCGTAGCGTTCCAGGTCTTGCGCCAAATACGCATGCATCCGCCGATTCAGATCGGCAGTCACCGGATGGTCCGGAGCGGTTGGAATGGGGGCGGGAGAAGGCGGGATATCGAGCTCGATACCGTCGGTTGGTTCGAACGCGAGTTCGACAACTTCATTAACGTCGACGGGTAAATCAATCTGAACCGGCGCTGGTGCTTTGCGATTACAACCGCTGCTCAGACAAAGACCACACAACACGACGTATGGAACAAACGCGCCAAGACGACGGAGCATCGATGGTTCTCCTGATTAGGATCGCTCGAAAGGACGAGTGCCAATTCGTCACAGCCTACCCCGAGAGGGCTGCCAAAACAATCAGCCGCATCTGCACCTGCCAATTTATCCGTCACTTCTGGAACGCTCGTTAAGGGTCGCCCAGGAAATGACTTCCAAATCTTGAAACAGGCGGGTGGCTGGGGCGGAGTCTTCGACGCCACGGCTGATTGGAGTTCATGGTAAGCCGGGGCTTCGCGGACTCGGCCCCAGCCACCTCGCTTCATGAAGTTATTTCCTGGACGACCCTAACTTCCAGTTTTGCACTTTTTGGAGTGCGACGATTCATCGCCGCTTTGGTATTTTTCGACTTGGCGCCAATTATTCGCTATCCAATGTAA
>CAUJKL010001046.1 GCA_963204995.1 Planctomycetota bacterium
GAGTCAAGAAACGCTCGACCTGTACGGAGCCAAGCCAGTTGACGGGAAAGCAGCGTTCGCTAATAACTGTTTGTTGGCGAGACGCTTGGCCGAGCGAGGTGTGCGATTCATCCAGGTCTATCATTCCGGCTGGGACCATCACAGTAACGTCGAAGGCGGCGTTCGTGGACAGGCCAACCAAACGGATCAGGCCTGTGCGGCGCTGCTTCAAGACTTGAAGAATCAAGGATTACTCGACGACACACTGGTCGTGTGGGGCGGCGAGTTCGGACGTACGCCGATGGTTGAAGCGAGCGCCGCGTTAGGCCGCAGCTTAGGTCGCGATCATCATCCGCAAGCGTTCACGATGTGGCTGGCCGGCGGCGGCATTCGACCGGGAATTTCGGTCGGGGCCACTGATGAACTCGGTTTTAATGTGGTTGATCGACCAGTGCATGTCACTGACGTTCAGGCCACCATTCTGCATTGCCTCGGTATCGATCATCGAAAACTAGCCTTCCGCTTCCGCGGACTGAACTTCCGGCTTACGGGCGTTGAGGAGCATCATCCCGTGAATGAACTGCTGTCATAGCCGCTCCGAGGTGGGATAGGCTTCCAGTCTGTCGAATTGCCTCTGACAGGCTGGAAGCCTATCCCACTAATCACGCGAGTAATGCTTATCATCGCGGCTCGCACATTTGTCTGTTGAAAATGTCGCTTAACGTGCGTTAAAGGTTCTTGAAGCCCGTTAAATTGATACCCGGTGTTCAAGTCACGGAAGGGATCTTGGTCGTCGAGCCAGATCCCTACGGATTGTCGGGCAAGATTCCGCGAGAATTACCCGGCACCCCGACAGCGGAAACAGCTGCTGAGTTGTCACGTGTCATGGCATCATGTAGTCGAGTGTCGCCTGAATACTCATCACATATTCAACTTGGAATTCAGCTCGGGCTCGATTGGGAGAGTGCCATTCCCGAGACCGACCAACAATCGATTCGTGCCAAAGAACGCGCGACAGCGAGCCGGTAAGTGACTCGCGGCCTGAGTGACAATATTTCAATTTCAATTTCAACTCCCTGGACTTCAAAGGAACAAACGACCATGAAACGCATCGCCTTCGCATTTACAGTACTCTTTGTCGGTGGAATAGCGGTTTACACCGCAGTCGCACAACCGCCTGCTGGCGGGCGCGGACCTGGAGGCCAAGGTGGTCCCGATGGCTTCCGTCCACCAACGCATCCTTTAGAAGCGGCCTTGGATGCGGACGGTGATCATCAGCTGTCCGCCAAGGAAATCGAAAACGCCGTTGCAGCACTCAAGGCAATCGACAAGAACAATGACGGAAAGCTCAGCGATGACGAACTCCGTCCTCGCTTCGGCGGACGTCTTGGCGGTCCCGATGGTGGTGGACGTCCTGACGGTGCCGGGCGTCCTGAGGGGCGTGGACCTGGCGCTGACGCTGACGCGCGGCCTCGTGATGGCGAACGACCTGCGAACAACAGCGAAATGTTGTCGCGAGTGATGAGCTTCGACAAGAACGAGGACGGTAAGTTAACCAAGGACGAACTTCCCGAACGGATGCACGGCCTGCTGGAGCGTGGTGATGCAAATGGTGATGGCGCTGTCGACAAAGACGAGTTGGCGAAGATCACCGCCAGCTTCCCAGGGCGTGGACCCGGCGCACCGGATGCCGGTCCCGAAGGACGCGGCGGCCCCGGCGGTCCTCCAAACCCCGAGATGATGATCGAAATGGCCATGAGCTTCGACGCAGATGGCGACGATAAGCTCAGCCGCGACGAACTAACGAAATTCGCTCAAGAGATGGGTCGTCGTCGCGGTGGCGAAGGGAATCCTCGGGGACGTGGGCCGGATGGAGGCAACCGCCCTGGTGGTCGCCCACAGCGTCCGACCGGCGAGTAACTTGAAGAATTTCACTTGGAACACGAGGCAGGCGGCTGGCATTCAAATGCTTGCTGCTTGCCTCGCGACGTTCCTTCTCGTATCGTAATATCAATGTTGATCGATATTTGACCTTACTCATACGAGACCTGGAGCCAAAGACATGTCGAAGAACACACAGCAACAAACTTGTTCCGATTGCCAAGGACTTGATCGTCGCCGGTTTATGAAGACAGTTGGCGGAGCGGTCGTGGCCAGCGCTGCAGCACCGATGTTGTTCGACAGCCGCTTTGCCCATGCCGCTCCGACCACGCAAAGCGCGGCCGAAACCACCGTCCAGCAGTTTTATCAATCGTTAAGTGAGAAGCAGATGCTGGAGATTTGCTTCCCCTTCGACCATGAACTGCGCAGCCGGGTGAGTGCCAATTGGCATGTGACCAAGCCTTCAATCGGCGATGACTTCTACACCAAGGACCAGCGGGCTTTGATCGACACGATCGTGCGAAGCATCACGAGCGAAGATGGCTACGAGCGGATGATCAAGCAAATGGACGAAGACGCGGGTGGCATGGACGAGTTCAGCGTCGCCGTGTTCGGCGAACCCGGCAAAGGCAAGTTTGAATGGGAGCTGACAGGCCGCCACCTCACGTTGCGGGCCGATGGCGACAGCGTCGACAAGGCGGCCTTCGGCGGTCCGATCATCTACGGCCACGGCGAAGAGAACGTCGCGGACAATATGTACTTCTATCAAACGAAGCGGGTCAACGAAGTCTTCAACGCGTTGGATGCGAAACAGAACGCGCAAGCACTCGTCAAGAAGGCTCCGAAAGAGACCGACGTGCAAGTCCAAGGCGAGAAAGGTACGTTCAGCGGTCTCTGCGTGAGCGACTTGTCCGGCGATCAAAAAGAGCTGGTCGAAGCGACGATCAAGATCTTACTGGCTCCCTATCGTGAAGAAGACCGCACGGAAGTCATGGAGATCGTCAAAGCCGCCGGTGGAGTCGACAAGTTGCACATGGCGTTTTACGAAGACGGCGACCTCGAAGGCGACAAGGTGTGGGACATCTGGCGTCTGGAAGGCCCGTCGTTCGTCTGGCACTTCCGCGGTGCCCCGCATGTTCACGCCTATATCAATATCGCACAGCGCGCGTAAACGCGCGATCCAGTTGTCCCGAGATTGACGACTGTTGCATGCTCGCGATCGCGAAACGATCGCCGTTGCCCCGCTGTTTCATTGACACGGATTCCCGTGAGTCTAGGATGAAACGAGTGGGTAAAGCTTACGGTGTTCGTTGAGCCGTCGTGGCAAGCAACAGTCGTTTCGTTTTTCTCTGGGCGACATGATGAGACGAAATTCGAGAACTCTGCGGATCGAGCAGTTGGAAGTCCGATGGGCGATGGACGCTGCGGCAGTTGGTACATTGCAGCTGGCGGCCGAAGGCGAAGGTTCGCCCATGCCAGACTTTCATCTCCAGGATGTGAACCCGGCATCAGCGCGGTTTGGCCAGTCCGTTTCACCTCGCGATTACCTTTCCCAAGTCTCGGCCTGGTACTTCGTCCACTCGACGTGAGGCTACTGCCGTGCCCAGTTTGGGCAATTGGACATCCTGCAAGACGAGTTGGAATCGACCTATCCGCTACTCAATATTCAAATTGCTGGGATCAATGAGTTCGGTCAAGATCCACCCGGAGCCAATGATCTGGCGACTGAAGGTCGCACGATACCGTTGTTACAGGATGTTGACGGTAATGCGAATCAAGTTTCTGACGTGTGGTACGACCGGTGGGACGTGACTTACCGAGACGTGGTCATCCTGAATGGTCAAAACGAAAAGATCGACGTTTATAATCTGACGCCGCCCACCGGTTATGATCTGCGTGTCGCGGAGAACTATGCCACGCTGCGAAACAAGTTAGTCGATGCCGCGATGACCGAACAAAAGCCGTGGCAGAACCAACGCGATCGTTTCGACATCAACGACGATGGCTTCGTCGTACCACGCGATGTGTTGATCATGATTAACGACATCGAAGACAATGGTCCGCGAAAACTATTGCCGCCGACCACCACCTCGCTGGCTGCTCCTTACTGGGACTCCAACGGCGATAATTTCTTCTCGCCGATTGACATCCTGCAAGTCATCAACTTCATCGAAGGAGTAGCCGCCGAAGGCGAGGCTTCGAGCGAACCAGCAAGGGCGTCTGCGACCGTCGCCTTCGTACAGCCGACGTCGACGCCTCAAACATCAGGTGAGGTCGCGCTGCCCAACACGCAACCCAATGATGTTTCGCTCGAAGCGCCAACCGAGCTCATCTATTCAACGGTGGTAGCTCAAGCCGATACAGATGCCGAGGTCCGCGCGCGAGCTCTCAAGGCGGCCGTCGATGATTTCTGGGCCGAGGATTGGTGGAGTCTCTAGTTGACGCAGCGGCTAGCCCCTGAATGGGCGGAGACTAGCTGATCTGTTATGTTCGTGGCTCTTGAACTGCGATTCGGAGCTGACGACATGCACCCTGCTGTGATTCTTGCGATTGCCGTGACCATCGTGTTGGGCGGAATTCTGATCTTGCGACTGCACGCCTTCGTCGCGCTGCTGCTGGCCGCCTTGGTCGTCGCGATCCTGACACCGCAAACCGCGTTACGCAAGTACGCCGACGAACAAGTTGCCAAAGGCGAATGGACCGAGAAAGCCGCAGGCAAGTTTGTGAAGTCGACCGCGCCAGGTCGAGTCGCGGATGGATTCGGTGAGACTTGTGCCGGCATCGGAATCTTGATCGCCATGGCCTCGATCATCGGCAAGTGTCTGCTTGATAGCGGCGCGGCGGACAAAATTGTGCGATCGACACTGCGGCTGGTCGGAGAACCTCGCGCACCAGCCGCGTTCATTGGCAGCGGCTTCTTGTTGGGAATTCCTGTCTTCTTCGACACCGTGTTCTATTTGATGATGCCGCTGGGCAAGGCGATGAGGTTGCGGACCGGCGGCAACTACTTGCTGTACATCTTGACGATTGTCGCCGGTGCGACGATGGCACATTCGCTCGTTCCACCGACGCCCGGCCCGCTGCTTGTCGCGAATCAACTCGGTGTTAACTTGGCGGCGATGATCGTCGGTGGGTGTGTGATCGGGCTGTTCGCCAGCACGTGCGGGTACTTCTTTGCCTGCTGGCTCAATGGACGAATGGTCATTCCGCTGCGTGAATCGGCAGACGTATCACTCGCAGACCTTGAAGAACTTTCTCAGCGGGACGAGCGCGAGCTGCCTCCAGTCTGGTTGTCGCTGCTACCGATCGTGTTGCCCGTCGTGCTGATCACCGCCGAGACGGCCCTCGACACTTACGTCAAGTCAGGTGGAGCAGCATGGGCGGTCGCGGCACAGCCTTACGTGAAGACGATCGGAGACAAGAACGTTGCGTTGATCATCGCGGCGGGAATCGCGCTCGCGATGGTCGCTTGGCAGTCGCGAAAGAGCGCGACGGAACTGGCACAGGCCGTCCAAACGGCGCTGGCGGGCGGCGGGGTCATCATCTTGATCACGGCAGGTGGCGGTGCGTTCGGCACGACAGTACGTCAGTGTGGCATCGCCGACGAGATTGCGAAGCTCACAGCGGATATCAACCCGATCATGATCCTACCGATCGCGTTTCTCGTGACGGCCATGATTCGAACGGCACAGGGTTCGGCTACGGTTGCCATGATCACGGCCGTAAGTGTACTCGAACACTTTGTCGAATCGGGACAGCTCACGTTTCATCCGGTTTATTTAGCATTGGCGATTGGCTGTGGCTCGAAGCCGATTGCTTGGATGGCGGACAGCGGGTTCTGGGTGATCTGCAAGATGAGTGGCATGACCGAGGCGGAAGGGCTCAAGACCGTCACACCGCTGACGATTGTGATGGGGATTTCCGGCCTCCTCGCGACCATGGCCGCAGCCGCCCTGCTGCCGCTAAAGTAAACTCACCGAATTTCCGTTCGGCACACGCACGTCCGATCAACGCTTTGCGACCTACACTTGGAAGGCCGATGGCTTCCCATCAGACTCGCGAGGGGCAACATGTCGCAAATCGTCAAAGATGTCATGACCGGCAAGGTTGTTAGCGTTCCACACTACGCCGCAGTGGATGTAGCGATCGATCTGATGTTGGAGAAGAACGTTAGCGGCGTGCCAATCGTCGACGAATTTGGCCACTTGCTGGGCGTGATCACCGAGTTTGACGTGCTTCGTCTCTATGGTCGCGACGACAACGCGACGAGCTTTGCCACTTGTGAACAGTTTATGACTCGGCAAGTGAAAACCGTCCAACAGGACGCGAGCGTCGCGGTGGCAGCGAACATTTTCCGAGCCTCTGCGATCCGGCGTTTGTTAGTGCTCGATGGCGAGCGACTGACAGGCATCCTCTCGCGGCGCGATATTTTACGCTGCATCCATCATCAGCGCGGAACGCTGACCGGCACTCAAATGCCGTCCAAGTAGCTCGATTTCGTCCTCAGACGCCTCATTACCCTTCTGTGAGCCAGCGTACTGACCGTGACGTCACGCGTTGCGCAAGCTATAACGATGCAAAGAGCGTTCGGCGCGTGGTGGTTGCCGCACAGCAGAAATGCTTGCCGCGATACTCGCTCCAGCCGATAACCTTGATTGTTGTGTTTCGTATCTGAACTTTGAAAGGAGAGGTCGCCATGAAACTTCGATTTCTGGCCAGCCTGTCGGTGTTACTCGCGTTGGGGTGTTCCCAAGCGCCCGCTCCGGTGAGCGAAGAATCGCCGGACGTGGAGATTTCGATTCCGGACATGCCGTCCGAATCGGAGGGCGAGAGTACCGACACAACGGCTGCCGCAAACGAGACGCTGGTCTCGCTAAGTGTTCCCGACATGCACTGAGGCGTTTCGTGAGTCAAGAAAGTGAAAGATTCACTTTCGTCGCTGCCGGGTGTAGCGAATGTAACCGTCGACTTTACGAACAAGATCGCTCATTGCAAAACCGATCCTGAAAAGTTCAACTCCGAGAATGCCTTAGAAACCTTGGCCGGAATCGGTTTTTCAGCCACGCTCGTAGAAGACGCCAAGTAACGCAGCGTCGCTGTGCTTGAATTGACGAGAGGCCGCGAGGATGACTCGCGGCCTTTCGTGTTGACAGGCGCAAAGGGGTCGGGAGTGTTTTTCGGCGATAGGTCATTTGCATTGGAAAATCGTTCGTCCGAAAAAGACTCCCGACCCCGTCCCGCTGGCTACCCCGGAAGCCCCCCCAGCGGCTTTCCTTCGAGCAACTCGAAGGCCTTGCGAATCTCATCTGGCACGCGAGTGGGTCGGTTCGCTTGATAGTCGAACACGACAACCGTTGAAGTTCCGTCGACCGCGATCGCGTCGAGCTTCTCGCTGTAGACGGCATGCTCCATGATAAAGCTGCTGCGGCCGATCTTCGAGATCCGTGAGCCGATCGAGACGCGATCGGGATAGTGCAACTGCCGTCGATAGTTGCACGTCACGGAAGCGAGGATCGGGCCAATACCGCCGGCCTGCATCATCTGACTCATGACGCTCTGTTCCAGGTACGCGACGCGAGCCGACTCGAACCAACGAATCGGCACGGTGTTGTTGACGTGCCCGAACGCGTCCTGATCGCCCCACTGAAGCGGCAAGGTGATCACGACAGGATACTCGCTCAGCGGATTCGTCGTCGGCTCGGTCATCAAGTTGTTCCCTCGCAATAAGTTGATAGGTTATGCTGCATCATACTCGACGTAGCCGTTCCACCAACATCTCCCCGAGGAACCCGAGATGTCCTTCACGCTCTGCCTCAACACCAGCACGATTAAACCAACTCCGATCATGGACAAGATTCGGCTGACTGCCGAAGCCGGCTTCCCTGCCATCGAGTTGTGGGTGAATGAGATCTACGAATTCATCGGACAAGGCGGCGAAGTCCGCGACATCGAGAAGTCGCTCGCCGATCGCGGACTGACCGTGCCCTGCATGATCGCGGCCCGAGGCTGGGCCGAAGCGAGCGAATTCGAACGGCCACACCAAATGGACGACTGCAAGCGGCGTCTCGAGTTGGCAGCACGCCTGGGTTCGCCGTGGCTTGTCTGTTCGCCAGCTCGATTCCCCTGCGATATCGGCCAGATCACACGGCGTTACAAAGAGCTGTTAGAGATCGGACGAACCATCGGCGCGAAACCGACCTTTGAATACATCAGCTTCTTCGAGTCGGTCGCCTCCTTGCCGCAAGCATGGCAAGTCGTCCAAGACGTCGACGATCCCGATGCCACCTTGATCGTCGATGCGTTCCACAGTTGGAACACGAATTCAACGCTGGACGACTTGCGAGCCGTCCCGGTCGAACGCATCAGCCACTACCACATCGACGACGCCCATCCCGACATCCCACCGCTGAAGCAGTTGGACCCGGATCGCGTCATGATCGGCGACGGTGTGATCGATCTAAAGGCGGAACTGACCGTGTTGAAGGAAAAAGGTTATACAGGCGCGGTCAGCCTTGAGTTGTTCAACCCGCAACTGTGGG
>CAUJKL010001047.1 GCA_963204995.1 Planctomycetota bacterium
ATTCATCGTTCATTGTGATGTCCTGAACGAGGTCAACGAAACGGCGGCCGCTGCCGAAGCGGTGGACCGCATCGAAGAAACGTTCGGTCAGAAACCGAAAAAGTTTCTCACCGACGGGTGACAACTTCTCGTAATGACGTCCCGCGTGAATCCAACACAAAGAAAGATGCTTCGTCAGCAACTTGAATTGACCGGCGTCGTCACACACAATCGTCTCGATCACGGGAACCAGACTCTGATGCCGATAGTACACAATGGCAGCGGCCTGTTCGATGCTCGTTCGCACTTGACGATTCTTGTCGCCGAACCAACGATCCAATAATATTTCGAGTTCGGTGCGGCCCAACTCCTGTTCCTCAAGTCGGGCAAGAACCTGCTGCCATTTCTTCGGAATGGTGAATTCGGCTTGCAGCAACGCCAACGTCTCTGCATTCAGTTGGAAGCGTAAAGCGTTGGTGTTTTGCAATATTTCGAGGACTGTCAGCCGATCTTTTCGCTCGCGTGTGAAGTATGCGGCGTAGAACGGATGGCAGAGAATGAGGGACCGGAAAATGGGGACCGGAAAATGTGTCAGGAACCATTGTTCTGTTTCTTGCAGTGCCTTGTGGGCGAAGGGTGCGATCCAGGCCAAGTTGAGTAACGATCTTATCGGCCCACTCACTCGCGTGAGTACAGAATGTTCGATCGCCTCTTGATCACGATGATCGGTAAAACACTTGGCCTACGGTTGCAGCACGCCAAACATTTGATCGACCTCAGCGATCAGCGGCACGCCGCCGTCGCTGACAATATATCCATATCCGCCTTCGAAATCGGTGGTCAAAACCCGCTCGCCGAGCCCGTGAAATTCGATCCGTGATTCGTTGCGCTGTGTTTGCACGAGGAAACCACCATGATTTGTCGTAACCTGTAATTGAAGACCAAGTTATGATAAATCTGGGGGCCTCGCGCTAGCCCATGTGATGAGAAATGCGGGCTAAACCATTCGCTTACCGTTTGGAACTAGGTTTTTGGAGCGCGCGGACGTTGTACACCTGCGATCAACAAATCTACGAACGATAAATTGACCATCTAGGTCAGTTTGATATACTATATATAATATATTGCATCGCTGGCTACATATTGGCTGCTGGAGCCTCCCGTTCATGTCCATAACCCGCCAATTCATGCGAGATTAGATTCGTGAAACCTTGCGAGGCCGGATCGGTAATCTGTCCTTAAGGCGAGCGGCAGTTGAAAACCTACCGGCCTTCGATATGTAATAAGAACTCCTTCGTCACGAAGCATGAGATGTCACAGCGACCGGTGGAGGAGTACTCGGATGCGGAAGCAACTGACTCACATTTCGACACTTGGCCTCATCGTTCTCGCGGCATGTTTCGCTGTTCGAGATGCGGTCGCGGCAGAGGCCAAGCCGAACCTGATCTTTATCTTCGTCGATGATCAGGGGTACTACGATCTCGGTTGCTATGGCGCGACGGAAGTCAAGACACCGCGAATCGATGCGATGGCGGAGCAGGGAACGCGCTTGACGGACTACTACGCGGCGGCTCCGATATGTAGCCCGTCGCGCGCGGGGCTGTTGACCGGATGTTACCCACGGCGGGTTGGCAACGAGATCTGGGTGCATCGCGCAGATTCGCGATCGGGCATTCATTCCGACGAACTTACCATCGCCGAGTTGCTGAAGTCGGGCGGCTATGCCACCGCCTGCATCGGCAAATGGCATCTCGGATTTCACGAACCGTTCCTGCCACGCAATCAAGGTTTCGATTACTACTTCGGACTGTTGCACAATCTTGACCCGGTAGAAGCCGTCTTTTTTGAAAGCCAAGGAGGCGTGCCCTTGATGCGGAATGGGGACGTTGTCAAACGCCCGGTCGATCCAGCGGAACTAACAAAACGGTACACTGACGAAGCGATCGCTTTCATCGAGAAGAATAGGGAAGGTCCGTTCTTCCTCTATTTGCCACACACGATGTTCCACCATCCGCTTGGCGTGAGCGAAGAATTTCGAGGTAGCTCGAACTGGGGCGAGTACGGTGACGCAATTCAGGAACTCGATCACAACGTTGGCCGCATCTTTGATTATCTGAAAGAGGTGGGCATCGAAGACAATACAATCGTCATCTACGCGTCCGATAATGGTCGCGGGCCGGGACGCACGCCAGACCAGAAGATCCGTGGATACAAGCTATCGACCTACGAAGGCGGGATTCGCGTGCCGGCGATCGCTTGGGGACCGGGTTTAGGATTGCAGACGGGCAGGGAATCGTCGGCAGTCGTCCGCGCGATGGACTGGTATCCGACGCTCGCCACTTTCGCGGGCATCGAAGTACCCACAGGCCGCGTCATTGACGGGCGCGACATCAGCCCGCTACTCAAGGGCGAGACCAAATTCGTGCCAGCACCGGGAATGAAGAAATCGCTCAACGCCGCAGTGCCGCTACGGCGCCGCTGGGATCCACCAGGCGAATGGGCACCGATCATTAGTCGCGATGAATACAATGACGCTTTCTTCTATCACGGCAGCCAAGGCGCACTGGCCGCCGTGCGTTGGCTTAACTGGAAACTCTATTTGAATCCGAGCCTCGAGTTGTATGACTTGGCGAAAGACCCCGCGGAATCACAACTAGTCCACAATCGCGATATCACGCGCAAGCTGCGAGGCATGGCGGTCCTATTCCAGGAAGAAATGCGTCTCGACGCTCGCCCAGCGGGACAAGCTCCGTCGCCCTATGAAACCCGGGAGAAAGCACCATGAACCGAACTCGACGATGTATGCCTGGAACGTGTGCGTTGATCGCGACAGCTATGTTGACGTGCAGCCCAACCTCTGCCGATGAACAGACGGCAGCTACGGCGGCAACGAAGCCCAACATCGTCCTGATCATGACGGACGACCAGGGCTATGGAGATCTGGGCTTCCACGGCAACGAGCTGATCGACACGCCCGTGCTTGATCGTCTGGCGAAGGAGTCGACGCGGTTTGAGCGTTTCATGGTCTGTCCGCTTTGCTCGATGACGCGGGCCACATTGCTCAGCGGTCGCTACAACCTGCGAACCGGC
>CAUJKL010001048.1 GCA_963204995.1 Planctomycetota bacterium
TGGTTTGTTTTCCGTTCCATTCTCGAAAGGATTTGAGAAATGAAGTATGTCACATTCGCAGTCGTCGCCTTAGTGGGCCTTTCAATCGTGTCGGCACAGGAAGTGTCGAGGCACGATCAGATCCACATCGCCGTCCAAGAGATTTGTCCTGTCTCCGGCCAGAAGCTTGGCGATCATGGTGCGCCGCTCAAAGTGAAGATCGGAGACGAAGCGCTCTTTGTGTGCTGTCGGGGATGTCTGCAAGGCAAACAAGTCGACCCGCAGCATTGGGCGACGATTCACGCGAACTTCGCCAAGGCGCAGCGCATTTGCCCGATTATGAAGAAGGAGCTACCAGCAAACCCGAAATGGACCGTCGTTGAAGGGCAGATCGTTTATGTCTGTTGCCCACCGTGTACCGAGAAGGTCGCTGCGGAGCCACAGAAGTTCCTGCAGCAAATCGACAATCTGTACCTGGCGTCACTGCAAGCTCGGCAAGCCAATCGCGTCAGCGAACGCGTCGCGCGGTAGACACCCGAATTGCGTTCCGATTCCGAGTCCGGGCAACATGGCGGCTCGATGAAGTCACGTTGCCCAGACTCTATTCGCCTGCCTGCAATTGAAGGTTTGAGCGAACGAGTGCGTAAGCATGGCCTGAATAATCGGACTAACCGTAACACAACGAACTGAGTAATCGGTTTTGCCGGCAACTTCGATTGCAACACGTGTTCCCGACGAACCGCTTGTTCCGATAACGACGATAGTGCGTATATTTCTTCCGGGAGAGAGCTAGGGATGGCCAGCAAGAAAACATTGACTTGGCCGCTGATTGCGGTCAGCCTGTTGGTCGGCTGCAAGTCTGCGCACAAGGTGCATGACCCCGAGTACGCTCAGGTAGCTTACGACGTCCAGCAGGCTTGGCATACTGATGAGCCGGCCGAGGATGCGGTCAATCCTGTGTTCCACGAGTTGGCGGGCTCACAACCGGTTGAAGCCTATATCAACTTTGCACTGTCCCAGAACGCGGGAGTCCAAGCGGCTCGCAAGAGCATGGAGGCGGCTGCCATGCGAGTACCCCAGGCAGCCAGCTTGAAAGATCCCATGCTGAGCGTATCGGGCTGGCCGTTCTACCCCTACGTTCCGCAGACGGCAGCCGGACGCGTGACGGCCGAGGCGATGGTCTCTCAGGAAGTGCCCTGGTTTGGAAAATTGAAAGCCCAGGCGGAAGCGGCGGAAGCGGAAGTCAACATGGCCCGAGCGCAACTGGCGACCGCCGAATTGGAAGTCATCGAACAAGTCAGCCGTGGTTACTACCAGTTGTATTTTGTCGAACAGTCGATTCAGATCACCGAGCAGAATCGCAATCTGCTGGCGGATATATTGCAGATCGCAGACGCTCGCTACAGAACCGGCACGACGAGCCAGCAAGATGTATTGCGGTTGCAGGCCGAGCTTTCCACGATCGACAGCGACATCGTACGACTTCGCCAAGAGCTAGACAGTGCGCGGGCCGAACTGGCTCAGCTGCTGCATGTCTCGCCGGAGACGCCGTTCGAAACAACCAGGCAACTTGTCGCCCAGAACGTTCCACGCGACTTGGATCGCTTGTACAAGCAAGCCATCGCGGCCCGCCCTGAACTGCACGAACAACTGGCGGCCATCGAGCGAGACCGCTTCAAAGTGGAACGAGCCCAACTCGAATACTTTCCCGATCTAACATTCGGTGCCCAATGGGGCGAGATGACCAGGAATCGAGCCTTGGCGGGCTCGGCCGACGGCCTCGATATGGTGGGGCTGAATGTTTCCGGCAATCTTCCCGTCTACCGGAACAAGATCTCCGCAGGCGTACGCGAGGCCGAAGCACAAGTCGTCGCCAGCGCACGCCAATACGATCAAATGCGAGACCAAACGCTGCGCGACGTGAAGAACCTATTCGCTCAGGTGAAGAGCCAACAAGAGATGGCTCAATTGTTCCGTGAGTCGATCATCCCCAAGACCCAACAAGCCCTCGATGTTGCGATCCGCGAGTATCAAGTCGGCACGACGGAGTTTGTGCAAATGATCGACAACTGGCGGGAATTGCTGCGATTCCAAATCATGCACCAACAATTGGAGGCCCAACTGCGACAATCGCTGGCATCGTTAGAACGCGTCGTGGGTGGGTTTACGGTTTTCTCCGTCGAAGCGATCCCCGTCCCCGACAACAATCCTGATCTCTTACCGGCACCACCTTAGTCCGGTTAATGAACGCGACGACATGACGCAATGCAGCGTTTGCTGTATCCGAGGGCGACCGATGATAAACACAAAACTTCAGATCCGATGCCTGGCACTGCTGCTAATGACGTTAGCGGTCGGTTGTGCAACAGCGTACCACGGCTACTCTGGCTGCTACGTCGATTGCCAATACTGCGCGCCACCGCCACTGCCGTATACGCACTATGATGGATGCGTTTGTCATTCGTGTGCGGCGTCGCCGTACTTGAACAAGTGGTCGCCATCCGTCAACCAAGTGAACGGTGCGTCACAACCTGCTGAGTCGAAAGATAATCAGGCGTCTGCTCCCTGATTTTGATTGCGTATGCGCCGCAGCACTTCCCAGCGCTTGTACAGGTAGAAAATCACCGGATAGATCAGCAGTTCCATCAGAAAGCTGGTCACCAGGCCGCCGATCATCGGAGCAGCCAGGCGTTTCATCGTGTCGGAACCGGTTTCCGAGCCGATCATGATCGGCACCAGGCCGAACATCGCGGCCATGACCGTCATCATCTTGGGACGGATGCGTTTGACAGCGCCGTCGTGAATCGCCAACTCCAAATCGTGCAGGCTGTTCAGCCGGCCCTGGTCGCGGAATTTGTGGTAGGACAGGTCGAGGTACAACAACATCACCGCGCCCGTCTCGGCGTCCAATCCAGCCAGGGCGATCAGGCCGACCCACACGGCCAGGCTTAGGTGATAGCCCAAGAAATACAAAAACCAGATCGCGCCTACCAGACTGAACGGCACCGCCAGCAGGATCACGATGGTGCGAAACGCGCTGCGCGTGCTGATGTACAATAGGAAGATAATCACCACCAATGTGATTGGCACGACCAGCATCAGCCGCTGGTTGGCCTCTTGCATGTACTGGAACTGGCCGCTCCAAACCACGCTGTAGCCCTGCGGAAAATCCGGCTGGTTGACGACGTTCGCACCCACAAGCTGTTTGGCGCGGCGGACGTAGCCGCCGATGTCGCTGGTCGAGATGTCGACAAAGATCCAGGCGTTGGGCCTGGCCTGCTCGGTGCGAATCTCCGGTGGACCGGTGTGTACCGTGAGGGTGGCGACCTGTTCGATCGGGACTTGCGCGCCGGACGGTGTGGTGATCAGCGTGCGCCGCAGCGCGGTCAAGTCATCGCGCAGCTCGCGCGGGTAGCGCAAGTTGACCGGATAACGCTCCAGCCCTTCGACCGTCGTCGTGATGTCCATGCCGCCCAGCGCCGTGAGGATCACCTCCTGCACGTCCTCGACGTTCATTCCGTAACGAGCCGCCTGTTGGCGATTGATCTTGAAATCGACGTAGTAGCCGCCCACCGTCTTCTCGGCAAAGACGCTCACCGTGTCGGGCAACGTGCGCACCTGGCTGGCGATCTTCTCGGCCAGATCGTGCAGCGTCTTCAAATCGCTGCCTCCGACCTTGATCCCCACCGGAGTCTTGATGCCGGTCGAGAGCATGTCAATGCGGGTCTTGATCGGCATCGTCCAGGCGTTGGTGACCCCGGGCAGTTTCAGCACGTCGTCCAGGCCGGGCACGTGATGGCCGTCCGCTTCGTTCCAGCCGTAGATCAGCTCGGCGTCGGTAATCGTCCGCTCTTCCGGCCAGCCGTACGCCAACGGGGCCTTCAACCAGCCGGGCAGTCCGCCGAACCAGCGCTCGACGCGGCGTTTTCGCCAACGCGATTTATCGATGTGCAGGGCGATCGTTGTTTCCATCATCGCCAGGCCGGCGGGATCGGTTGCCGTCTCGGCCCGGCCCGCCTTGCCGAAGACGTGATGCACTTCGGGGAACGTTTTGATCAGCTTGTCAGTTTGCTGCAGCAACTCACGCGCCTTGCTAACCGAAATCGACGGATCGGTTGTGGGCATGTATAGCAAGTCACCTTCTTCCAACGGCGGCATGAACTCGCTGCCCAGCTCGGAATATGGCCACAGAGTGACCAGCATCAGGGCGACGGCAATCAGCAGCGTCAGCAGCCGTCCGCGCAGCGACAGCCAGAACAGCGGTTCGTACAACCGCATCAACAGCTTGCTGATCGGGTTGCGATCTTCGTGCGGGACACGGCCGCGGACAAAGAAGTACATCAGCACGGGGACCATCGTTATCGAAAGGAGCGACGCCGCTCCGATGGCAAACGTCTTGGTAAAGGCCAGCGGTTTGAACAGCCGCCCCGACTGGTCGCCCAGACTAAAGATTGGCAGAAAGCTGACCGTGATCACCAACAGCGAAAAGAACAACTGCGGGCCAACTTCTTTCGAAGCGTCAATGATGATCTGCGCCTGCGTGCGTTCGCCGGAATCGTGCTCCAGATGCTTGTGGGCGTTCTCGATCATGATCACGGCCGAGTCCACCATCACGCCGATCGCCAGCGCGATGCCGCCGAGCGACATGATGTTGGCGTTCAGCCCGATCAGGTTCATCAGGATAATGCTGGCCAACACGCCCGTCGGCAGTACAAAGATGGCGACCAGCGAGCTGCGCAGGTGCAGGAGGAAGATAATGATGATCAGGGCCACGACCGTCATTTCTTCCAGCAGTTTTCGCTTCAACGTATCGACCGCCCGTTCGATCAGTGCCGAGCGGTCATATTCGGTTTTGATGTCCACGCCGGGCGGCAGCCCCGCCTTCAATTCGTCCAGCCGTTGTTTCACACGCTCGATCACCTGATAGGCGTTTTCACCGAAGCGCGCGATGACAACCCCACCCGCCACTTCTCCTTCGCCGTCCGATTCGGCCAGGCCGCGGCGCATGTCGGGGCCGACGTGAATCTGAGCCACGTCGCGGAGTAGAATCGGCACGCCTTCGGGCGTCGTCCCCAGCGGCACGTTGGACAGGTCGTCGATCACACGCTGGCTGGTCTGCGGGTCGCTGACGCCATCGCCCAAGTAGCCCAGGCCGCGGATCATGTATTCGCTCTCGGACATTTCGATCACGCGGCCGCCGACGTCGCGGTTG
>CAUJKL010001049.1 GCA_963204995.1 Planctomycetota bacterium
TCGAACTCCGCCTCGCGGAACGGTGGCGCCAGTTTGTTCTTTACAATTTTCACCTTGGTCCGGTTGCCGATCACGGTCTCGCCGTCTTTGATCGCCGCGATGCGGCGGATATCGGCGCGGACCGACGAATAGAATTTGAGCGCGCGGCCACCAGTGGTCGTCTCCGGACTGCCGAACATCACACCGATCTTCTCGCGGATCTGGTTAATGAAGATGACGGCGGTCTTGCTCTTGGCAATTGCTCCGGTGAGCTTACGCATGGACTGACTCATCAAACGAGCCTGTAAGCCAACATGCGAGTCGCCGATCTCGCCTTCGAGTTCTTGCTTCGGAACGAGCGCGGCAACCGAGTCGACGACAATGACGTCGACCGCATTCGATTTGATCAGCATTTCGGTGATTTGCATGGCCTCTTCACCGCTGCCCGGTTGGCTGACGAGCAGCGTATCCAACTCGAGGCCCAACTTCTTTGCCCAGGTCGGATCGAAAGCATGTTCCGCATCGATAAACGCTGCGATCCCTTCCTTCTTTTGAGCTTGAGCGATGACGTGCAGTGCCAAGGTCGTCTTGCCGCTGGATTCCGGCCCGTAGATCTCGATGATTCTGCCTCGCGGGATGCCTTGTCCGCCGAGGGCGATGTCGAGTGACAAGCTACCGGTCGGGATGCCTTTGATCGCACCGCGCGCATCCGCACCAAGCGGCATGATCGAACCTTCGCCGAACTGCTTCTCGATCTGCTGAAGCGTCGTTTTCAGATTCTGATTCTGGTTGATAAACGCGGCAACCGACTCGGACGGCTTCTCGGTCGATTTGCCTGCGGTACGACTGTTCTTTGTTTTTTTTGCCATATTATTGGTGCCCGACTTCGTTGCTAGTGCCATGTGTGAAAACTCCACTTCATAAGGAGAATTGCCCAAGATTGTAGCGCCGGTTCCACTTAATCGCAATCAGCTTTGTGGAAACGACGAAATAGTGAACGCTTGGATACTATATAACTCGACAACTTTAAAGGCAAGAGGTAACCGACATTTTTGCCAGTGGTTGGCAGCCCGTGTTTGGCGCGATCGGGACGCGGTTGAGAGAAATCGCGTCTGGCATTCCAGCCGATGGTGGTCGGGTCGAGTACGAAGAGACACGGGCTACGTCCGAACGCGGAAGGACTGGTCTGGTCCGACATGTTTGATCTGCACCACAACGCTCACGACAACTACCATTTCGTTCACGGCTCGTTAGCCGATTCCCGGAAAGGCCTCGATTCTTCGGTGGGGATTGTCAATTGGAGCGGCGGCAAAACCAAGTCGGCTCTGACCCGTTTCGCAGGCCGCAGTCAACACCAAATCATCGCGGGATATTACGATGATGGTGTTTCGCGGAATGTCGATCGATGGAAGCAGGCAGCCCGCAGAACTAAAGGCGTGAACGATTTCATGTCTACGACGTGGCGTCAGAACTCTGACACGCTCGAGGCTTTTGCGATGTGTGTGTTCGTGAAGGCTCTCGAGAAGAGAAGCATCCTCCCCGCCTTCCACTAAGAGCCCCTATGCAAACAGCGATTGCCGCACGTACCGGTTCAACGGTTCCCGAGTTGGTTGAGATTCCCCGTCCGCGACTGCCAAGTGGATTTGGCAGCGACGATATCCTATGCCGCACGCTGGAATTGGGTATCTGTGGGACAGATCGGGAGATACTGCACTCGGCCCGTCCGTGGACTCCGCCGGGCAGCCCGTTCCTGGTGCTCGGGCATGAATGCATTGCGCGCGTGGAAGCCGTCGGCGACGCGGTATCCGATTGGCAAGTCGGTGATCTGGTGGTTCCCGCCGTTCGCCGCAGCTTGCCGGGTGAAACTCGCCGCCTGGATTATTTGCCGCTAGGGAAGTTCACCGAGCGAGGAATTTGGTCGGAGCATGGTTTCAGCGCGCCGCTCTGGCTTGATAAGTCTCAACACCTATTCCGAGTTCCCGCGGAGATTGCCGACATCGCGGTGTTCACCGAACCGCTGGCCGTGGCCGAGAAGGGAGTCAACGAGGCACAGCAGTTACAGCAAGCTCGTCTTGGCGCAAGCATCTGGAAGACCGATCCGCCACGCGTGCTGGTGACTGGCATGGGGCCGATCGGGTTTGCCGCTGCGATGGCGTGCGCGGTGCGAGGTTGGGTTGTCACCATGTACGGTCGCGATCGAACGGACTCCTTTCGCGCAACACTCGCTGGACGATTCGGCGTTCGGTATCTGCCGGCGACCGACGGTTGTTTTGACTTGCCGAATGTCGAACGAGATGGTTTTGATCTGGTGTTGGAATGCACCGGCAATGATGGAATCTTGGTGAGTGCCTCGGCAGCACTTCGTTCTTGCGGCATCATGGTGTGGCTCGGTAGCACGCGAGTCCCACTCCCGGCCAACCTTAATGTGGCGAGCATGATGCGGCGTGCACTGCTTTGCAATCATTTGCATGTGGGAACCGTCAACGCGGCACCGCGGGACTTTCGCGACGCGCTCGCGCACTTAGCACAGCTCAAGCGGACACATGCCGATGAATTACAGTCGCTCATCACAGCGAGAGTCTCGCTCGGCGAATCGCTATGGCACTATGAGCATCGCCAAGCTCAGGGCATCAAGACCGTGATCGAGTACCCAGCGTGAACGGCTCGGGCGACTCGAAGCTTGATCTAGAATCGCGAATTGGAGAAACCGATGACCGACAGAATTCTGTCAATCGATGGGTTACAAATTCCCCGCTTCCTTTACGGAACAGCGTGGAAGGAAGAACGAACTCAACGCCTTACCGCTAAACGCCACGGGCGAGTGGCGAGTGGCTGTGGCGGAGTCTTCGACGCCACGGCTGATTGGAGTTCATGGTAAGCCGGGGCTTCGCGGACTCAGCCCCAGCCACATCGCTTCATGAAGTTATTTCCGGGACAATCCCTACTTTTCGAAGTCCGTGTTCGCCGCGGTCAAATCCAGTTCTTTGATCCAGATGTTACGGTACAGCACTTCGTGGCCTTCACACTGAAGCTTGATGCCACCGGGCGTGTCGGTGATTCCCTTGCCCCCGTTATTACCTCCGTCAATTCCGGAGTTCGCCCCGCCCCAAACCTGATTGATCTTCTGATTGCTGTGAACCTTGATACCGTTGAAGTACATCGACATCATCGCTGGTTCTGTACGCGAGCCATTTTCGAAGCGTGCCGCGCGAAACGTAATATCGTAGGCATTCCACTTGCCGACGCCGTTGTACGCATGATACGGCGACGGAGTCTCGTTGATGACTGCGCCCATGCCGTGCGAAGTCTTGTCGCCGTCCAGAATCTGGATCTCGTAGCGATTCTGCAGATAGACACCGCTGTTGCCGCCCGGTTTGACCACCAAGAATTCGACATGCAGCCTGAAATCCCGATACGCCTTCTTGGTCACGACATCGGCCGTTCCGTACTTGCCGCCCGCGGCGGCCGGATCATCCGACATCACGACAGTCCCTGTATCGACCGGATCACTCACGACCTTCCATTTGATCGGCAACGCGGAGCTGAAACGCGGTCCCTCCCAATACGTCCAGTTTTGATCCAGCATTTCGCGGCTGCCATCCAAGATGACGTTCCCGCCCTCGATCGGCCCCGCGCCGACGCCGACTTCCGCACGGGCGGAAGCCGTGTACGTCGTGAAGAGCACTGCAGCGACGAGAAGCAAGTTTGCGGAACGAGGTTGGAGGATGAGCATTTTTTATTTCCTTCTTGATGTGGTTCACAGTGCGTCGGGAGGCTGCCGGTTGAATGAGGATGACTGCCTGAGATTACTTGCAACTCGTGTCTAGTTTTCCAGTCCAGGTGAAATCGAGATTCCAATCATATTACCACAAGGCCGAACAACGCAAACTGTGATTGCAATGCGGAACGGTCTAACTTTAAGACTCTTTCGTCGGTTCATGATTGGCGGCGGCCGCGGGTTGCCTTATGATACGCACCTCAACGAAGGAGCATTCACAATGCCGCACCTACCACACACAACCGCTGACAAGCTAGGATTGGACGCGACAAAACTGCAAGCTGCTTACGACTTACTCGACGGCTGGACCCGCGAGAGGTCCGTGCCAGGCGGCGCAATCCTGGTCGGTCGACATGGCAAGACAGTCGCGCCGCATTTTTCAGGACGGCAAGGCCCGGAAGCGGATGCCGAAGCAATTCGAAGCGACGGGATGTTTCTGTTGGCATCGATTTCGAAACCGATCACCTACATGGGCGCGATGATTCTCGTCGAACGAGGATTGCTGGGGCTCACCGATCTTGTGACGCATTACATTCCCGAGTTTGCCGCTCATCATAAGGACGAGACGCGCGTCCATCATCTGTTCACGCACACGTCCGGTCTCCCCGACATATTGGAGAACAACGAAGAGTTGCGCCGCAAGCATGCTCCGCTGTCCGAGTTCATTCGAGGAGCGATTCGTGACACCGTGCCGCTGTTTCGAGCTGGCACGGATCTCAGTTATCAAAGCATGGGCACCTTGGTCGTTGCGGAACTGGTGCAGCGGATTTCTGGGCTGACGATTTCGGCATTCCTGAAGAAAGAGATTTTCGAACCGCTCGGATTGCAATCGACGGGGCTTGGGTCTGCCGGACTCGATCGGCAACGAATCGTTCGCGTCGAGACGCCGGAGTACCAAGCCGATAGCGACTTCGGCTGGAACAGTCGATACTGGCAGGAGTTGGGCGCACCTTGGGGCGGGATGTTCAGCTCGCCCAACGACTTTGCCGTGCTTTGCCAACTGCTGTTGAACGGCGGTGAATATGAAGGCGTTCGAGTTCTATCACCGGGAGCGGTTCAGATGATGACGACGAACCGACTGCACGACTATCCCGAGTTGCCAGAACCGATTCGAAGAACGCAGCCGTGGGGTTTGGGCTGGCGAATGAACCACACTGGCGATTCCGACAGCTGGGGCGACTGCCTGGATCGGCAGGTCTTTGGTCACACGGGTGCAACAGGAACGACTGTGTGGATGGATCGAGATCGAGACGGCTTCTGCCTCTTGCTGACAACCGCGATTCGGTCGAAAGCTCCGTGGCGGCTTGTGCGATTATCGAACGCGGTGGCAGCGGCGTTTGTGTGATCGCGAGACTCACTGTTAGCTCGGAAACCAATCCGAGTACTCACGCCAACTTGTTTAGCCGACGGATCAACCACTCCAAGCACAGCACGCCGCAGATCAGTCCCATGAGCCATGTCATGAGCACTCGCTCGAACTGCTTGTCGGGCGTACCGGATAGGTAAGTCACTTGATCTTGCGGTTCGAGCAGGCTGGCAATCGGGGCTCGGCCCGCGCCGCCTCGGTTCAAGGCCGCGTCGAAGCCGACGTAGTACGCACCACCTGTTTTGTCCGCGAGATCTCGCAACAACGCATCGTTGCGCTGCGGTTGCTCCGTCTCGAGGGCCGGAATGCGGGAACGAACCTCGCGGCTCAACAGCTCGTCGTCCGCGCCATGAGGTGGTTGTAACTCGACGCGATAATCACCTTCCAAAACTGCCGTGAATTGAGCCGAATACATACCCGCACGTGCGGCATCATCGACCTTGCGCATTTCTAAATTCGACCGTCGTCCGTCGGGTGCGACGAGTGAAGCCGTGACTTGTGATGCCGTCAGCGGTTCGTGCTGTGCGTCGGTCAGGATCGCTTGTACCGAGATGTTATCGCCGAGCAAACAGCGGTCCTTGTCGACGAGCAATACGCCGCGACTCGAATCTCGCAAGAGGCGTCCTTGCGATGCCCAACGAATCAGCTTGGTGTAGTAAGCCTCGAAGTAGCCCTCCTGAATCGCCCGCAATCGCCACATCTCACCGCTGGCCTGAAAGAAGACTCGCCCAGCACCGTAGAAATGTCCCGCCATGTAGATGGGCAACTCGCCGTCCATCGATGTGTTGGGATCCGAGAATCGAGCATACACTCGCGCCCCAGGCTTGGGATCTTTGACCGCATAATAGCCATACACACCTTCGAACGAAGACCATGCTTGCTCGCTGAGGAACGCGTCGTCTTCCAGCCACAAGAATTCAGCGTCCCGACCGTCCTGGGTGAACTGCAACGGCCAAGGCGTTTCCGCCGCAAACCGACCGAGGCTCAGCGTGGCCGAGCCGCGACTGTAGAAGATCACCGGATAGAGCCCTTTGATCGCCTCGATCTTGGAGTTGGCTTGCACGCGGCTGGCCCAATGCGGCGTGTACACCGGACCGGCAACGACGATCAAGCCACCGGCTTTCTCGGCCACCCAACGCTCTAATAGTTGGATCTGATCTTCTGCAAGCTCATTCCAATCGGGATCGAAGGCCACAATACAGTCGTATTCGAACAACTCGTTAGCCAAACTGGGAAACTCGTAGATTAAATCGTTGGCCTCTTGAGCCATCCCCGGCTGCCCGGTTTGCAAACAAACGACAACCGTCGTATCGCGGTCGCGATACAACAAGTTCCGAAGAAAGCGAAACTCGCGCGAAGGGCCACCCGCAAACAGCAGCACGCGGTTTTTGCGATCCACGATCTGCACCGTCGCCGATCGAATATTGTCGCGCGAGTCCTGATCTTCCGCAGGTGGAATGACTCGCAGTCGATAGGTTCGGCGTCCTTGCTGAGTCGGCGAAACATCGAACTTCAGCGAGACGATTTCACCGTCCGGACCGAGAGTGACGCGACGCTCTTCTTCGAATGTTTCTTGAGCGGTCTCGTCGTTGGCGTTGGCTTCGGGGAGCGACACCAATTCGACCCGTACCGAGCGACCGACGAGCCCGTAAGCCTGCACATATCCCGTCATGCTGAAGCTGTCGCCGGGATAGACTCGCGGTGGTGCTTCGAGATCGACAATGCGAACATTCGCCGGGCGTGCATCACCGCCCAAGCCAATGGCAAAGAGCGGAATACCCGCTTCGCGCGCGACGTTGGCCGCAGCATCCGCATCGCTTCCCGCGTTGTTCCCGCCATCGGTCACCAGCACGATTCCGGCAAGCGGGCCACCTCGCTCGAGATTCGTCAAGTAACGAACGGCGTCGCCCAGTCTCGTTTCCGCACCACGCGGTGCGAGAACCTCGGGCCACTCGATGACCGGTGTTTCCGCGGCGAAAGTCGTTGCATCTGGAGTTAATGGCACCGCGGCAGTTGTCGATGCGAAAGTCGCGTCTTCCAGTCCAAGCGTCGCCAGTATCGGCACTTCGGGAAAACGAAGATTGGCCACGGCCAGCACGATCAAGCCAGCGATCATCGCCACCATGCCCACCAAGACGGCCCAAGAGCCATCGCCATCAGCTCGTCGCGTTCCAAAGAACATGGATGTCACAAACGACAGCAGTCCGACTGCGAAGATCACCACCGCCACCGTCGCCGTGAATCTTGCTCCGCGCAAGTCTGCGGTTTGGCTTTCGGTGGTACTAGGCAACGTCGAAGCCTCTGAACTTCGGCCGGTTTTCGGGAGCGAAGCGATTTCGGTCGGCGACGCTCCTTGATCGAATCGATAGACGATGACATCGTGCGACTTTCGCAAGCCATCAATCAAATCGCCGCGTTGCATCTCGTCGACGACCGTGTCGATGCGCCGGTGTCGAGTCGCCGCTCCGCCAGAACCGTCCTGGATTCCCATACTCAAGCTCGTATCAATCAGCACCAACGCGCGAGAGTTCTTCGTAATCTGCCGCTCGGCGCGTTTTTCGAGATCGAGGAAGTAGAACAGTATTCCTGCGAATGCGAAGACGCGCAGCGCGAACAACGACCAACGTAATGGCTTCGAGAGTTCGACGCTGTCGAAGTAGTAAGTTACCGCGATGTAGGTTATGACCGCCGCCGCAGCAAGGAACAGCAGCAACCACTGCCACCACTCGGTCATCGATTGCAGACGCGAGAACTGGTGGTAGACCGAAGTGTCGCCGGTCGCGAGTAGGAGTGCGAACATCAGTTGGCACCTCCCCGCGCGGGATGATAGCTCGCGAAGTAAGCCAACAACTGCTCACCCAGCAACAACGCAATCAGCAGGCACATGACGAGAAAGCTGCGGTTGTAGCCCGCTTGCTGGAACAGATCGTAGGAGTATTCATCGGCACCCCGGTACTTGATCGGCAGCGGCTTCAGGCGAGTGAGTATCTCCTGCGATCCGGCGAACGCCATGTCGCCTTCACTCGGGTCAGGATTCAACGCGTATCGTCGCACATCGAAGTTACCGTCACGAGTCTCGGCCCACGCTTCGTAAATGCCGCCGCGATCAACGCCGCTGCTGCCTCGTGGTGAAGTCGCAGCGTCAAGCGCGACTTGCATTAAAGGAGAATCGCCTCCGAGCGGCGTGGCGGTTCGCTGCTCGACAAGCACTTCATCGGGTAACGCGCCGGGCACAACAAAGGAAACGTTTTTGAGATACTCGTCGGCGTTCAATGCCAACGAGATCGGCGAGCCGACGGCACGCGAATCGTCGTGCTGATTGGACGCTGCAAGATAGGCTTGCAACTTCAAAGCAGCGACGACAAAGCTCGGGTCGTGGGCCCAATTATTCCACTCGGGCGACGCGGTCGTCAGGAATGCAATCACACGGCCGTTGCCAAATCGTTTCTCGACGGCCAACGGATCGCCGTTGCGAAGCCGGGCCAGAATCTCGATTGGAGCATCCGCAGCGGGCACCCAGGCGGCTGGCGGTTGAAGATAGCGACGAATCGCAACGAGTCTGACAAACGGATTACGCTCGCCGAGAAAGATGCTGAAGACAGGATGGTTCTCGACGTCAAAGTCCGGAACATTTTCGAGCAACTCGATCGGCAGATCGTTGGCTCGATCCACGGGCAGTGGAAAGAAGCCCTGGCCGTCGCGATAAAGCTTCTGTGTATAGAACGCGGGGTTCACTTGCTCGCCTGCGAAGATGCCAACTCCGCCGCCGCTGCGAACATAGTTTTCCAAATTCTCGACGGCTCGATCGTCCAACCGCTGAACATCTAACAAGTAGATGGCACGAAAGCGGTCTAACACTTCGGAACTCGTATCGCGCAGGAACGATGGAGACTGAGTTTCCGGTCGCACGCCGGTATTGGTTCGCTGTCCTGGCTGAAACGCGGACGATAGAAAATAGGCGTGTCGCTGATCGAGGCTGCCGTCGATCATCAGCACGGGATCGCCTTCGGCCACATTCACCACACACCACCGCCGATTATCCGTCGCCACCGCGTCGTCGGATAACATCGCTTCGACGACTTGTGGGCCGGGCTGCGGAAAGAATACTTGTACCTGCCGCGTCGCGGTTTCTCCCGCCGGAATCTCTTCGATCAGAACGGTTGGCGGTTCGTCGAGCTTAGGAATGACTTTCCCCGGTTCGCTGGAAGCCACGACTGCCGGATCGTAGTAGTGCGTGCGTACCTTGACTTGGACTTTGCGGGCCGCTTGGTCGCTGTTGTTGCGAACTGAAATGTTTACCAGCAGAGGCACGCCCGCTGCGCGCGTGCCTGGTTCCGGCTGAAGGTCGGTCAGCGTCAAGTTGGCTTGTTGCTTTTCGATGCAGCCGACGAAGTGGATGTCTGCTGAGTTGTCGTCGGCTTCGCGAAGTAGAGTCAGCATCTCGCTGGGCGACTCCCACTCCTTCTCGCGGAAATCTGACAAAACGTAAACGATGTTATTCTCGTCTTGATTCTGTTCCAGCAGTTGATTCAGAACTACGAGGGCTTGTCGCGGGCCGGCGGCCAGTTCGGTGACCTCCATGCCGCGGCGTTTCTCTTCGATCAAGACATCGAAGTTTGAATCCACGATCTCAGCATTCAAGTCGGTGATCTGTGTAACGTCGGCATCGTCCGCGTCGCGGTCAATGATCGTGGCCGCCCGAGAAAAGCGGATCAGCGTGAACTTCTGCTGTGAATCCTGTCCCATCGCTTGTGTCGCGATATCGCCGAGTGCCTGCTTTGCCTTGTCGAATGCACTCGCCCCGCCCGATTGCTCGGCCATCGAGTAGCTGTCGTCAAGCAGTACGAAGTGGTGCGTCGTCGTCGAACCAAACAACGCCAGCCACTGCTTCTGCGTAATCCATTGGGCCACCATCGCCACGACCAACGCGATCGCCGCCATCCGCATTAACAACAGCAGGAACTGTTTTAGCCAAATCCATTTGCGATGCTTTTTATAGCTGCGCAGCAAGAACTCCATCGCCGCCCACTGCACGCGGCGACGGCGCATCAGGTTGATCAAGTGGATCAACAGAGGCACCAGCGCGAGCAGGAATCCCCAGGTTAAGGCTTGATGGACGAAGGTCATGGTAGGGGTTTTGGTTCAGTTTTCAGTTTTCAGTTTTCAGTTTTCAGTTTTCAGTTTTCAGATTTCAGATTTCAGATTTCAGATTTCAGATTTCTAAGTTCTAAGTTCTAAGTTCTAAGTTCTAAGTTCTAAGTTCTAAGTTCTAAGTTCTAAGTTCTAAGTTCTAAGTTCTAAGTTCTAAGTTCTAAGTTCTAAGTTCTAAGTTCTAAGTTCTAAGTTCTA
>CAUJKL010001050.1 GCA_963204995.1 Planctomycetota bacterium
AGCGTTTCGACGGCGGGCAGCTTGCGAATCAACGCTCTTCGAGCGAACATTCGCCGAGCACCTAGCGCCAGCGCGACCGTTGCCACGGCCGGCAATCCTTCCGGCACGACGGCGACTGCCAGGCTGAGAGCCGTCATTATCATCAGTCGCGTGTCTTCACCACGAAGGATTCCCATCACGAACACCAGCGCCACGATCCCGACGGCGACCAACGCCAGCGTGCGACCGAGTTGCGCGAGGCGTTTTTGCAGCGGAGTCGGCTCTGGCTGGACCGCTTGCAGCGAACGGGCGATATGCCCCAACTCGGTGCTCATTCCTGTTTCGGTGACCACGGCTTGCCCATGTCCATACGTCACGACCGTCCCCATGTACGTCATGTTCGTGCGATCGCCCAGCGGCAAGTCGTCACCGTGCAGCGGCTCGATCTGCTTTTCCACCGCTTCGGATTCACCTGTCAGTGCCGCTTCTTGCACCTTGAGACTGGCACACTCCACCACACGGCAATCCGCCGGTACATAGTTGCCGACCTCCAGAAGCACGATGTCGCCCGGCACCAGTTCGCGAGCCGAGAGTTCCCGCACGACAGCATCGCGCCGCACGCGGACGACGGGTATCGCCAACTTTTTCAGAGCTGCCAGTGCCTGCTCGGCTCGGTAGTCTTGAAATAGTCCCAGCGCGGCATTCAGTAGGACGATGGTCAAGATCACGACCGCATCGGTGTATTCGTGCAAGGCAAACGACACAGCTGCCGCGACGATCAGCATCACAACCATCGCACCGCTGAGTTGTTCCCACAGGATTTCCCACAACCCGCGACCAGATGTTTCGACTAGTTCGTTGAAACCGTGCTGAGATCGACGAGTTTGCACGTCGCTTTCCGCGATGCCACCGTTGGCGTCCGACCCAAGTTTGCGGAGAACTTCAGCGAAGGTCTCACAGTGCCAGTGCGTCACGTAGCATCCTTCCTCCAACGAACGGCGCTCGCGAGTAGTCCACTCGCGAGGATCGTCAGCAGCGCCCTCGATTCATTTCGTCGCTCTCGCTGCTGCTGTACAACAAGCTACACTACACCAGCGACTGCGGACTTTCAAACATAGCTCGGCTCTCGATGCCGTGTGCTCCACGTCCATTTGTGCAATTCCATGACCGGAAAGATGATCAAATCCAACATTAGCAAAATGCCCCAAATCTTCAGCGCAACCGGCTCCGACTGAAGAAATGCTTGGCCAATCGGGCTGTACATCGCCGCCAAGTGAACCAAGAATGCCGTGATGGTGCCGGCCAGCAAGATCGGACTCCGCAGCGGAGATAACGTCAAGGCTGATTTGGTTTCCGAACGGCAGTTTCGATGCTGGCAATTCGCGAGCCCCACCGATAAAGCGGTTTCGGCATTAGAATTGGTCGCGGCCAATGGACGCGTTAGGATCAGAATCATTCAACCCCTGGCAATGCCCCTGTACGACACCAGCGACGGTCCATTGCTCCGACAAATGAGGCGTATGACAAGATGGAAGAATTCGCCAACCTCACTCCCTCCCTGCTGATCGTGCTCACTGCGGGACTGTTAGCCGGTGCGGTATGCAAACGATGGGGAGTTTCGCTGCTGGTCGGTTATCTCGTCGTCGGCGCGTTCATCGGCGAGGGTGTTTTAGGTTTCGTCTCACAGGAAAACCACGAACTTGAATATCTGGCGCGGGGTGGCGCGCTTTTGATGTTGTTCGCGGTTGGCATCGAGTTCTCGTTAGAAGAGTTGGTCCGGCTAAGCCGATTTATCGTGCTCGGGGGTGCTGTCCAAATGGTTCTGGTCGCGGTCCCGCTAACGGCAGCCTGCCTCTTGTTTGGGATGAGTCGTAACGCGGCGATCCTCGCTGGTTCGGCGGGAGCACTCAGCTCGACCGTGCTCGTTTTTAAGGCGTTGGCCGAGTGGGGGCAAACCGCATCGCCGCACGGGCGACGAGCGGTCGGTATTCTTCTGTTTCAGGATATCGCGCTGGTGCCGTTGCTGCTGTTAGTGCCGTTGCTGACCCAGCAAGGCGAACCGCCGACGGTCGCGGCCTATGCCATGTTAGCTGGCAAGTCGTTGATATTCGTCACCGGTGTGTTGGCGGTCAGGCATGTGATCGACCGTTGGATTGTTCCAGCACTGGCGGGTCTGCGGAGTGTCGAACTGGTTGTACTGTTCGCGCTCTGTATCCTCGGCAGCGTGTGCTGGGGGGCTTTTAAGCTCGGCTTGCCGGCGGCAGTCGGTGCTTTGGCAGCGGGGATCATGCTCAGCGGCAATCGTCTTAGCAAGCAAGTTGACACGATCCTGCTTCCTTTCCGCGAGTCGTTTGCCGCCATTTTTTTTGTTACGCTCGGAACGCTGCTGAACCCGCAGTTGATGTTTGAGGAGCCACTTCTCTTACTGGCTGGATTGTCTGGAATATTGGTGTTGAAGAGTGCAGCTGCCGCAGTCGCTCTGCGATTTGTCGGACTTAATTGGAAAGTCGCGTTCGGCATGGGACTCGGCTTGGCACAGTTGGGCGAGTTCTCGTTCCTGTTGCTGGCGGTTGGAGTAGGACAGGGGCTGATCAGCGGTGCCGACTACAATCGAATGCTGTTCGTTGCCATTGGAACGCTGATCCTGACTCCGCAATTACTGAAGCTGGGGCTGCGTTGGACGGGCGGTGTGCCTCACGAGCACGACGCGAGCGACCATGCGGCTTTCGACGAACAAGACGCTCAACACGCGATCGTCGTGGGGATAGGGCCCATCGGTCGTCAAGTCGCGTCGCGTTTGGAGTTGATGGGTGTTGATGTCTGCCTGGTGGACCAAAGCCCGATCAATCTGCATGCCTTTGCACAGCAGGGATTTCATACCGTGACCGGTAACGCTAGCGATCCTCAAGTATTGCAGCGAGCCCACGCCGCGTCTTGCGACTTGGTCGTGGTCTGTGTCCCCGACGATGAGGCGACAACCCAGATTGTGCGCACTTTACGGAGCTTGAATTCAACGGCAGCGGTGGTGGTTCGCGTTCGGTATCTAGGAAACATCGACCGTGCGAAAAAGGCGGGAGCGAACGCGGTCATCAGCGAAGAGGCGGAAGCCTCGAACGCCTTGTTAAGCTGGTGTGTGCGATTCGTGCGACCTAATGCAACATAGATTGGAACAGGCGATCGATTTTGATCTGGCCTGTGGCATGGTTATTGTCAGCGTGTTGAATATCCTGAAGTCGGGTGTCTTGGAATTCAGAAATTGACTACATGTCGTCATAAAGATTAGACGCTCCGGAACGAATGGCCTTCGTTATCGACGACATCATGCGGAATGCCGGCAACATCGTTCCACCCTATGGCACTAGCAACGGTGGCGAGGCAGCAACCATCGAAGCGTCTTGCCACGAAGTTGGAATCTTCTGACAGCGACTCGAATAAGGTGCCCCTGACCCTCCAAGGAGCCGCTACATTTGTTAGACTTCTGTGCGATTCAGAAAAATCCTGCCGATTGAAGATTTACCCACCCCTTGAGATGATTCTCGAAATACTCTTCGAAAGAACGCATGTCCGAAGCCTTGTTAGATTCCGTGACGATCGTTGTCGGCTTGGCAGTTCTTGTCGTCGGTGGCGAGTTGCTGGTGCGTGGAGCGGTGACGCTGGCTGCCGTGATGCAAATTCCTTCTGTCGTGATCGGCCTGACGGTCGTGGCCTTTGGCACGAGTTCGCCGGAACTGGCCGTCAACTTGCAGGCCGCCTATGCGGGGAGTGCTGATGTGGGGGTCGGGAATGTCGTTGGCAGCAACATCTTTAATGTGCTGTTCATTCTCGGCATTTCTGCTCTGATCGCACCGCTGGTGGTCCACAGCCAACTGATCCGCAGAGACGTGCCAATCATGATCTTGGTGTCGGTGCTCTTGCTGGCGATTAGCTTGAACGGCAGAATCAGCCGATTGGAAGGAATCGCGTTATTCATCGGTTTGATCGCGTATGTCGGGTGGTGCGTACTGCAAAGCCTTCGCAAAAGTTCCGTGATACAAGCCGAATTGGTGAAAGCGTCTCCGCCCGCAACCGGGAATGTCAGGCTCATATTCATACAAGTTGGACTTATCGGCATCGGTCTTGTCTTGCTCAGCCTTGGGTCCGACTGGCTAGTGAAGGGGGCGGTGTCTGTCGCCACTCGCTTTGGGGTGAGTGAGTTGATCATTGGACTGACGATCGTCGCGGCGGGAACATCGCTGCCCGAAGTAGTGACTTCGGTGGTGGCCGCCTGGCGAGGAGAACGGGATATCGCCGTAGGGAACGTCGTCGGCAGTAACTTGTTCAACATTCTCTGTGTGTTGGGGCTAGCCAGCGCGCTCGCCCCCGATGGTATCGCTATCTCGCCAGCCGCATTGCAATTTGACATTCCCGTCATGATCGCCGTGGCAATCGCCTGCTTGCCGATTTTCTTCACCGGCCATGTGATCTCCCGCTGGGAAGGCGGCTTGTTCTTCTTCTACTACCTCATCTACACGGGCTATCTCGTGCTGAACGCGACAGACTTCGACTCCGTCCGCACTTTGCGTAACGTGATAATACTGTTCGTTATCCCGCTGACTGTAATTACTTTGACCGTCAGCGTATGGCGAAGTCTTCGACACCACCGTCCGGCACCGCAGACGCTAGAATAACCCGCCGGAAGACAATCGCTGAACGCAAGAAAAGCCAACTGCTGCGAGGCCTGAGCTGACTTGATGACGGAAGATCTGATTGATGACCTGGAAAGCTTGGTTGACGTGTTCGACGGTCGTCATGGTGTTCGTGGCGCCCGTCTCATTGAACAACGCATTGTTGCTCTTCAACGGCGCAATGGCTTCGTTTGTCTGGCCGTTTCGTTAATCCGCTCCAACGCCATGTGAGAAGCTAAGGTGGAACTCGAAACACTCGTCACCGCCATGCAGATTGTCGAGCTGACCGCCACCACCCGCTCGAGCGCGATCCGCGATCTTGTGGAGGCGGTGAACTGGGCGGACGAAGGCATGCGTTCGGTCGATGGGTCGATCAGAAGTGCCGGCACATATTTGATACCGCGTTGTCATGTGACGGATCTTGTCGGCGGGCTCGGAGCGCGGCATCAGGCCGCCGCCGCGATCACCACAGAAACTCAAGCGATTGCGGTCACCGTTAGTCAATCCACGGGAACGGTTACCTTGTTTCAAGATGGGAACGTCGTGCTCACCTTGGAACGAGCGGCCATGACACGTTGGTAACGTCCAGTCTTACGAACACCAAACGCAACAAGGAGTAAAGAGCTTTCATGACTGCAAATGACAATCCGTTAGTTGGCGTCATCATGGGCAGCAAGTCGGATTGGGAAACCATGCGGCATGCTGTCGAGGTACTGCAGAGCTTCGGTGTGCCCTGCGAGTATCGCGTCGTCTCGGCCCACCGTACGCCTGAGTGGATGTGTGAATACTCGCGCACGGCGAAAGAGCGTGGTCTGCATGTCATCATTGCCGGAGCCGGTGGTGCCGCACATCTGCCAGGAATGGTCGCGGCACAAACGACGCTGCCGGTCTTGGGTGTCCCCGTACAGAGCCGCGCCTTATCGGGAATGGACTCGCTGTTGTCGATTGTTCAAATGCCGGGTGGCATCCCCGTCGGCACACTGGCGATTGGCGAAGCTGGGGCCAAGAATGCCGGTCTACTCGCCGTCCGCATCTTGGCCAACCACGACCCGAAACTAGATGAGCAGCTGACCCAATATCACCACGAGCAAACCCAACGCGTAATGGAGGATGAACTTTGAAGTATCGCACCGTGTTACCGGGCTCGACGATCGGAGTCTTGGGAAGCGGCCAACTGGGCCGCATGTTTACGATCGCTGCCCGGCGTCTCGGATACCGCGTGCATGTACTGTCCCCGGACAGCGATACGCCGACCGGTCAGGTGGCCGACGTCGAGATCAACGCGCCGTACGACGATTTAGATGCCGTCACCAATTTCGCAAAACAGACGCAGGTCGTCACTTTCGAATTCGAGAATGTCCCGATGAAGACGGCTGAGTTAGTTTCTCAGCACGCGCCCGTCCGTCCAGCTGGCAGCGTCTTGCATGTAACGCAAAATCGGCTCCGCGAAAAAACATTCTTGCAGACGTCGGGGTTCCCGGTCACACCGTTTCGTCCCGTGCATGAATTGGCGGACTTATCAACCGCTCTCGAACAGCTCGGTGTCCCGGCGGTGCTGAAAACCGCGGAATGGGGATACGACGGCAAGGGGCAAGTCAAAATCACGGCTGCCGAACAAGCGGCTACTGCCTGGTCGACGCTTGGCGAACAAACGACCGTTCTCGAACAGCATATCGACTTCGATTCGGAGTTGTCCGTCGTAGCGGCACGCGGAGTCGGCGGACAAGTCGAGCACTTCGCTCCCTTTACCAACATGCATCACAACCACATTCTCGATGTCTCCATCTCGCCAGCGACCGTGCCTGACGAGATTGCACGGGAGGCTGTTGAAATTGCACGTGGGGTACTCGCGAAGCTGGAAGTGATCGGAGTTCTCTGCGTCGAGTTCTTTCTCACCCGCGACGGAAAACTGCTAATCAATGAACTAGCTCCGCGACCGCACAACTCCGGACACTTGACGATTGATGCCCATGTCAGTTGCCAGTTCGAACAACAGGTCCGCGCCGTATGTGGCTTGCCGCTGGGATCGACCACGCAACTACGTCCGGCGGCCATGGCCAATCTGTTGGGAGATGTCTGGGGCAACGGCGAGCCAAACTGGACTGCGGCGTGTGCTTTTTCGGACGTAAAGCTCCATCTGTATGGAAAGGCCGTCGCGCGTCCGGGCCGAAAGATGGGACACCTGACGGCGCTCGCGGACAGTCCGCAACAGGCAGTCGAACGTGTGCTCGAAGCCCGCCTCGCATTGGACGCTAGTTTGACGAGTACCACCGCATAACAGAACGAGCTTTACGTACCGTGCGTCCCTCCGACTCGCCATTCGAAAGGGCTAATCGGTTACGTTGTTGCAGGCATTGGCAGCGCGAACTCCATCTCGTATGTTGCGAAGGATTATTTCCGTTTTGCTGCCGATAGATTCCGGGTCGCCAGTAAATTCGAGCCGTCTAGTCAAGTTGCCAGGGACTCGTATCTTCTTCCCTTCTTCCACCGATAGATTAACCGATTAAGGCCCTCTCTGATGACAAATATCACGCGATTGCTCGTCGCCAATCGCAGCGAAATTGCGATTCGCGTTTTCCGAAGTGCCCACGAGCTAGGCATCCGCACGGTGGGCCTGTACACCCACGAAGACCGCTACGCATTGCATCGCTTCAAGGCCGACGAAGCCTACTTGATCGGTCGCCCTGGCGAGCCCATTCGTTCGTACCTCGATATCGACGCCATTATCGCTTTGGCGAAGCAGCACGGAATTGACGGCATCCATCCCGGCTATGGATTCTTGTCCGAGAACGCCCAGTTTGCCCAAGCTTGTGCGGACGCCGGCATTGTTTTCGTCGGACCTCGCGTGGATACGCTACAGCAGTTGGGCGACAAGATCAGCGCTCGTAAGATCGCCAAACAGGCGAAAGTGCCGGTGTTGGGAGGAAGTAGTCGACCGATAAAGAACGCAGCGGCAGGACTTGCCACGGCGGAGGAATTGGGCTTTCCGATCATGCTCAAGGCGGCACATGGAGGGGGCGGACGCGGGATGCGAGTCGTGACGGAAGCCAAAGCATTCGCCGAATCCTTTGACCAAGCACAGCGAGAATCGCAAACGGCCTTTGGCAGCTCGGACGTGTTCGTCGAAAAGTTCATCGCTCGCGCGCGGCATATTGAAGTCCAACTGCTCGGTGACAAACACGGCAACCTCGTCCACCTGTTTGAACGTGATTGCTCCGTGCAACGCCGACATCAGAAAGTCGTCGAGATCGCGCCTGCACCAAATCTTGCTCCGAGTGTCCGCGACGCGTTGTGCGAAGCGGCAATCGCCATTGGGCAAACGGTCAATTACGAGAACGCTGGGACGGTTGAGTTCCTCGTAGATGCGGATACGAACGAGTATTACTTCATCGAAGTGAACCCGCGCATTCAAGTCGAGCACACCGTAACGGAGCAGGTGACAGGCATCGACATCGTCAAATCGCAGTTACTGGTCGCGCAAGGTGTTGCCCTCTCCGATTCCCGAGTTGGCTTGGCATCACAAGCGGACATCAGCACGCATGGGTTCGCGGTGCAGTGCCGCGTGACGACCGAAGACCCGATGAACAAGTTTTTGCCGGACTACGGACGCGTCGCACACTATCGCTCGGCAGGCGGCATGGGCATTCGGTTGGATGCCGGCACGGCTTTTTCCGGTGCCGTTGTGTTTCCGTACTACGACTCGTTGTTGGTGAAGGTGACGGCGACGGCACGACGGTTCAAAGATGCCACGCTGCGCATGGAACGTTGCTTGCAAGAGTTTCGCGTGCGCGGCGTGAAGACGAACATTCCGTTCCTGGTCAAGCTGGTGTTGCATCCGAGTTTTCAGGCTGGGGAATGCACGACGCGGTTCATTGATGCGACGCCCGAACTGTTCGAGTTTCCCGAGCGCCGCGATCGCGCCACCAAGGTGCTTTCTTACTTGGCCGACACGATCGTCAACGGGAACCCGCAAGTCAAAGGGCGGCCTGCGAGCAAGCGACGAACACCCGCCCCCGTGCCGCATGTGGATCCGCTGAAGCCGATTCCAGATGGCATGCGACAACAGCTGCAAAAAATGGGCGCCCAGGCGTTTAGCCAGTGGATTCTCAAACAAAAACCGTTGCTCCTGACAGACACGACCTTTCGCGACGCACATCAATCGCTGCTGGCGACGCGTGTGCGAACTCGCGATCTGTTAAACATTGCTGACGCCTATGCCAGGCTCTGTCCAGAATTGTTCTCGATCGAGATGTGGGGAGGCGCGACGTTCGACACGACGATGCGTTTCCTAGGCGAGTGCCCGTGGCAACGCCTGGTCGAGCTGCGCGGGCGTGTTCCCAACGTCTTGCTTCAGATGCTGCTGCGAGCATCGAATGCCGTCGGCTACACGAATTATCCGGACAACGTCGTCAAGGCGTTCGTCCACGAAGCCGCAGCGGCGGGCATCGACGTCTTTCGCATTTTCGATGCCTTGAATTGGATGCCGAATATGAAGGTCGCGATGGACGCGGTCTTGAAGACCGACGCGATTTGCGAAGCCGCGATCTGCTATACCGGCGATATCCTGGACCCCAATCGCACGAAGTACGACCTGAAATATTACGTTGGCCTGGCCAAGGAACTGGAAGGCATGGGCGCTCATATCTTGGCGATCAAAGACATGGCCGGACTGTGCAAGCCACACGCCGCGGAGTTGCTCGTACGAACGCTGAAGCAAGAGATCGGTATCCCGATTCACTTTCACACCCACGACACGGCTGGTGTCCAGTCGGCCGCGATCGTGAAAGCCTCCGAAGCCGGTGTCGATATTGTGGATGCCGCAATGGCACCGTTGTCGGGCGGAACGTCGCAGCCGAACTTGAACACGCTGGTGGAGACACTGCGTTTTACGGCACGCGATACCGC
>CAUJKL010001051.1 GCA_963204995.1 Planctomycetota bacterium
CGCCCGCGACGGGGAACAGACGGAATACGGCACGAACGCGTTGTGAAATCTCACGCCCTCAGCCGCCAGCCGATCGAGGTGCGGAGTACGAGCGAACTCGTCGCCATAGCAACCGAGCTCCGGCCCGTTGTCTTCCGAGACGATCAGCAACACGTTGGGTTTGGCGAGCGAAACCTGCGGTTGTGCGAACGCGCAGAGTAGCAGCAACAGCGCGGTGCAGAGGATACGTTTCATCAGCTTGGCTTTCTGGCGAAATCGTTTCAGGCTTTGCGACTTTGTCAATGCTGGACTTTGGGGTTGAGCTTAATCGGAACTCGTTCAAAGGCAAACTGCAGGCGAGCACATAGACGATGCGACAACTCAGCCGCCATCGGCGCGTTCCCGGGCACACAGTCCGAAAACGCTGACTCTCTACATTAGCATTTCGATACCGCTGGGATCATCACCTCGAAGTATTCCCGCGATTGCGCACGGAAGTTTCGCCTACGGCCAGGGCTCTGCGGCGCTGCTCAACGACCTCGACGAGCGAGGCATGCTCGAAAACACGGGAGATCCGCAAAGTCCCAAGGCTATCGAGCGAGAGCGTCTCTTTATACAGACAGCGAACGACTCCTTGCGAACTCACAACCCAATCCATCCTGCTTCATCAAACCGCGACGCGACTCGCACGCATTGCTGCTCATCGTGGGGCTACTCGTGATGGGCTCAACCGAGCACCGCCACGGCTTCGATTTCGACTTGCAGGCCGGGGACGGCCAGTTCCGTGACGCCGACGGCGGTGGCGGCAGGAAAGGGCTCGACGAGGAACTCTTGCCGCACCTTTCGATAAACAGCCAGGTCGCGGGCCATGTTCAGAAAATAAGCGCGGATCATCACGATGTGTCGCATCGATCCGCCAGCCGCGTCGACTAACTCGCGGATTTGCTCGAACGTTTGGCGGATCTGCGTTTCCACGTCCGCTTCCATGTCCCGCGGACCTTGTCCTGAAATAAACAGCAATTTGCCGCCTGCTGCCAGAATCGCCGGCGAATAGCCTGGGGCAGCCGTTTGCACGTCAACTGGATGGATCACCTTCGATTTCATAAGCGCCTCGTTCCTCAACACTGTTTTGGTCGCAAATCGGCCGACGTTTGGTAAGTTATTGAACCTGCTCCTGGTCAGTCGCTCTCGACGAGCCTGAACAGATGCACCGCATACGCTTCAAACTCGTCTTCGAAACGACCGTCGCGAATCTCCAGGGAACGGTCTTCACCGAGCACCTCTACTTTGGTACTTACCCCTGGCTGGAGTATCTCTATCGTCGCTTTCGCGGCACGGTTTCGCATGCCGACCGCGAAAACATACAGTGCCCCGTCGTGACGCTTGCACATGGCGGCGATCGGCACCTGCGGGTCGGAACTTGTGATCCTGCCTGCGCCGTCAACCGTCGGGCTGTTGAGCACCGCCGCCAACCCGCGGATCTGCTGATTGATCGCCGTCACGGCTGGCAAGAGCTCGGGGTCGTCGAGCAACGACGCTTCCTTGAAGGTCGGTTCGAATTGGTGTACGAAATAGATCAGCCCGCGCGAGCCATGGATCAGCGACATCCATACCTCGGCCCGAATCTGGTGCGGCGTGGGTGTGACGCGGGTGTTGCTGATGCGGCTGCACTCGATGCAGTTCCAGACAATCTTTTCGTCCTGCGACCAGCGGCGCAGGCGCTCGACGCCTTGAGGGACAAATTCCAGCTTGCCGGCGACTTCTTCGTTGTCATGCACGGCGGGATAGATGTCGAACGAAACAATGTCGCAACCCTGGATGTATTCCGGGTAGTCTTCGGGATGATTGCGACGCACGCCGCGTCCGATGTACTGGTCGAAAGCGACTCCTTGCCCGAGGTTCAACAGCACCGGGCGCGACAAATCTCGCTGCCGGATGCGCTGGTAGTCGGCGACGATCGCGGCGGGCAAAATCGGCGGGCCGTAGCCGTTGCCGTCGCGGCGAGGTTGAGCATTGTCTGGCTCGTCGCCATGCATCCAGCCCACGATCACGTCGGCGTTCTCGGAACTGAGACCGACCTGGTTCTGCGCACAGATCACCGGCATGGCGGCCGACTTGAGCGCGCGCAGTTGTTCTTCGGTCGGCCCCTTCCACAAGCCAACGTAAAGATTGATGCCTGCCTGGCGATACCGCTCGGCATTCTTGGGAGCCTGAAGCCAAACGGCGATCGGAAAAAAGTTGGGGTCGCTGGGGAGGCCCTTCTCCCACTGCTGGATGTTGACCTGCGCCGTCTGTTCCGCGCCGATCGGAAAATGCACTTCGACTTTATCGTGCATGGTGTACAGCCGAAATTGCTTTCCGTCATCGACGAGGATGCCGCTCGATTTGTTGTCTTCAATCGGAAGCAACGGGTTGTCACGGTATTTGACCCAATGGACGAGGTCGTTCGAGACGGCCACGTTAGTGCTCCACAGCCGCGGTTGTTCATTGCCACTGCCGTGGTAATAGGCATAGTATCGTCCCTTGTATTTCACGATTTGATTGAGGGCGATCTGGCGACTGTCGTACTCGTTCGGCCCAAGCTTTATCACCGGCTCGTCGTCGACGTTTGTCCACACCTTTGTGTCTTTAGAAGTCGCCAGCCAAATGCCTAGATCGCGGCGTTCGTAGAACAAGTACCAACGGTCATTTTCATAATAGGCGGTCGGCGTACCTCGTGGGCCAGCGGAAATCGGTTGGCCGTTGGTGAGGCGAATGTCCAGTGGACCGACGAGTGTCCAGTGGATACCGTCGGTGGATGTTAACAGTTGTGCGATGTCGTGCTGGCCCTCCGCGAACATGTAATACGTGTCGAGGCGTTTGACGACCATCATGTCTTCGACCCAAGACTCATCGTAAACGGGATTGCCGGGATAGCGTCTCCATTGCAGGCCGTCGGATGACGTCGCATATCCGAGTTTCAAGTGTGGGCCATTGTCGCCACCGCCCCCTTCAAATCCGGTGTACCACATTTGCCATTTGTCTCCGTCGCGCAGGATCCAACCTCGCTCGCGGATATGTTCATCCCAGTTCCCTTCTCCGCGTCCTTGGAATACGGGATTGGCCTTGATAGGATCGAACTTCACGAGTTCCGGTGGAAAGGCATCAACTGCGTCGTCGGCCATCGCGCAGAGACAACCTGTCGCTGCCCAGATCTCAACGACGACTAGTGCCGCGAGACGAATCGAACGTAATAGGATACCGCCGCTCATAATCCATCCTTTCGAGTTCTTGACGACTGGGTGCCCTTGCGTTGTGGTGATCTCGGCATCT
>CAUJKL010001052.1 GCA_963204995.1 Planctomycetota bacterium
ATGGTCGCATAAGGCGCAATCACCAAGTCGTCGGCAAGTCCTCGCTTTAGTCCGAGTCCCGGCACACCAAACGGCCTGTATTGATAGGTCTTGTGCTGATCGAGCGCATTGTAACCAGACTCCGAAATGCCCCACGGAACACCCCGCTGACGTCCGTATTCGATTTGCCGGCGGACGACCGCTTGATAGGTGCGGTCGAGCAAGGTGTGTTCGTAATTGGGCATGACGAGCAGCGGCATCAGGTATTCAAACATCGAGCCGCTCCAGCTCAACAACGCCGGCACTTTACCCGCACTCGTCAGCAGCCGGCCCAAAGCGAACCAATGCGATTGCGAGAAATCACTTTGCGCCACCACGATAAAACTGATCAAACGTGCTTCCGAGGCGAGCAAGTCGTAGAAGCTTGCATCGAGCCTTCGCTCGCTGACGTTATAGCCCGTCGCGAATAAATCGCGAGAGGAATCATACATGAATCGGAAATCCATGTCGGCCAGTTCGCGGCACTGCAGCGCAACTTCCGCAAAAGTCTGGATGCGTGTACTCGCACGCTGCGACGATAACGACAGTGCATCGCCCAGCTGCTGAAGCCATTCCCGTGCCTCCGTGGGCGCTTCTCGCACGGCTGCTTCGATCAGTGCAGACGTTGCCATTTGCGCACCGGCGATTTCCTGTAGTGTGGCAGACGAATCCCATCGATCGAGTGTCTCGCGGAGCGCGGTCAGCCGCTCTAATTGCTCGGCCGTACCGTCTGTCCAAAGTCCATGCGGTGCTGGAGGCATGGCCAGCCAGGCCGCCACATGCAGCAAGTCCGATCGATGGTCGTAACAGGCCCGCTGATAGGCTTTCGCCCACCAGGCAACTTCACCACCGCCACTCGCGGCCGCGGTGAGTTCCGCAGCAACACGTTCCAGTCGCGAAAGCAGGTCATTGGCAGCGTTCAACGACGTGGGGGGCTGGCCGAGGTCTTCGATCTGACGTTCGATCTGACGTAGCAATTCAGCATCGACGAGCGGACCCATCGCGCCGTGGCAAACATCCCACAAGACTCGCAACGTATCACACAAGCCACCGAACAACCGCGGCGGCAACACCGGCGTCTTGCTGAGTTCCTCGTAGCCGCTGCCGAGTACCAAGAGAGTCGCCACGAGGTTGCCGCTATCGACCATTGAAACGTAGCGCGGATTCAGAGGTTCCAGCGATCGCGTGTCATACCAGTTGAAGAAATGGCCGCGATGGCGTTCCATCCGCGACAGCGTCGCAAGGGTGCGTTGTGTCCGAGTCAGCAGCGTGGCTGCCGAGCAGTAGCCGAAATCGTAGGCCGAGAGATCCGTCAGCAAGGCCATGCCGATGTTCGTGGGACTAGTCCGCGACGCGATCACCAAGTCGGGGTTCTGCTGGATGTTGTCGGGAGGCAGCCAATTGTCTTCCTCCGATACGAACTCCTCGAAATATCGCCAGGTCTTGCGCGATAGTTTTTCGAGAAAGTGACGTTGGCCTTGCGAGAGTTGCATCGCGGGTGCGGTACGCGGCTGACTGAGCCACCAGGCAATCAGCGGCGAAACGATCCAGACAACCAACCACGGTGCCGCGAAGGGAATCGTTTCGGCTTGACTGAACGCCAGCACTACCAGGGCCGCGACGGCGAGCAGCGGCGACACCGCCATCACGCGGAAGGTATTCAGTAGGCTACCGTCGGCGCCGCGATCCGAATCACTCGACGTTTTCCATTCGAGCAACCGACACTTGGTCCACGCCATGCGGACGATCGTACGGAGGATCGCGTCGCCGCTGATAGAGGCTTCGTACGGTAGGTAGACCAACGTCAAAGCGTTTTGAGCGAGCGGCCGCGTCGTTGACCGCAGAGCCGCACTCAAGTGCATGTGCAGCGGCAGGTCAGTGGGCTTTCGCAGCATCTCCGTGACACCGGCAAGCAGTTGCGGCAACATCACGATGGTTACCAAAAAAACGAGCGTCGCTGCCGCCAGCGCCGGTGAGATGAACCACGAGGCCGCGATGAGGATCACCATTGCCAAGGGCACCAGACTGCGGCGCAGGTTGTCGAAGATTTTCCATCGCGACAACGCCGAGATCGGATTGCGGACGCGCTGCTCCGCTGCGCCTCGCACCCAGGGAAACAACCAGGTGGCAATCTGCCAATCGCCACGCATCCAACGATGTCGCCGAGCGATATCGGCCGCGTAACGCGATGGATGCTCTTCGTAGAGCATCACATCGCTGAGCAATCCCGAACGACTGTAAGCGCCCTCGATCAAGTCGTGGCTGAGAATCGCGTTCTCCGGGAAATTAACGCAGCAGCGTTTGAAGGAATCGACATCATAAATCCCCTTGCCAATGAACGAGCCATCGCCAAACAGGTCCTGGTAGACGTCCGACACGACGCGCGTATAAGGATCAACTCCCACGTCACCGGCATACAGCTGTGCGAAACGCGATTGCTGTGCACTCGTCAGGCTGATGCCGACCCGCGGCTGCAAAATGGTATAGCCATCGACAATGCGGCCACGCTCCGGATCGAACACGGGACGATTGAGCGGGTGCGCGAGTGTACCCACCATCAGCCGCGCAGCGTCGCGCGGCAGCTGCGTATCGGTGTCGAGTGTGATGACATATCGCACGTCTTGCAGGATCGCCGTCTCGCCCACGACGTCCACAAAGCGGCCCTGAGCACCGCGTAACGTCGCATTCAGATCGGCCAGCTTGCCACGTTTGCGTTCGTATCCCATCCACACGCCTTCCTGGGCATTCCAGCGGCGGGCGCGGTGTAAGAGATAGAAGATATCCGGGCGGTCATCCGCATACTTGGCGTTCAACTGCGAGATTCCTTCGCGCGCCAAACGCACCAGTTCTGCATCGCCGGGCAACGTCTCGCTTGCGGCATCGGCGAAATCGGTCAGCAAGGCAAAGTGCAGACATGGACCCCGATTGGCGAGATAACGCATTTCGAGCCCGTCCAGCAGATGCTCGATGCCGGCCAAGCTCGTGAGCATGGTGGGGACTGCGACCAACGTGCGATGCGCGGGAGGAATTCCCTCCTCGAAATCCATGCGGGACAGCGATTGTGGACTGAGCAGTCTGGCCGCCAACCAGTTCGTGATTCCCATCCCCAAGCTAGTGGCGCAGATGAATGCCGGTACAGACAGTAGCAACACGGCGGGCCAACCAACGCCATGCTGTAGCGACCAACGCAACAACAGCAACGTGGCTAGTACCGTGACGAGCGTGATGGCGGACAAGTAACACGTCAGCGGAAATCGCCGCCTGAGCTTGTCGAACACGACAGCCCAAGAGAGTCGCATATCGACCAGGCGCTCGAGCACAGGACGTCCCCGATCGACTAAAAAATAGCCGACGTGTGCGGCGCGTTCATCGGGCTTCTTTTGCGCGTGGTTTTCGGCCAATTGCACCGCCTTGTGTGCCACGTCATACTCGCTCAAGTGGCTGCGGCGAGCAATGCCTTCGACCGCGTGTCGATAACGATCACGAGTCGCAAAGTCCATGTCCGCATAGATGCCCGCCGGATCGCCAGCCAGCGTCTTTTCGACGAGACTGTGCTGGCCGACAAACTCTCGCCAGTCGTTGGAGTCCAAGAATCGCAAACTGCTGATGCTGTTACCGAACGAGACCTGATCGGCCGCCTGGGCTTGCCCCTCGGCTCGCACCAGTTGCTCGGTCGTCAGGCCTTCGTCGGCCAGTCGGTGCTCCAGCCAATTATTAGCGAAGGCGAAATTCGGGTTCTGGCCTTGCAAGTGGCGTGTCAGCTCGGCGAGGAATGCGCCAGATAGAGTCGGATCGTCGCGGGTCATATCGGCGAGTACCAAAACCAAGTCCGTGGGCTTTTGCTCGACGACGCTAACCATGCGTTCTGCCCAGTTGCTTGCCAGGTTGCGATCCAGACGTGTGGCCGCAATCCGCAAGGCAATCCGCCGCAAGTTCTCAATCAGTGCCAGCCGTAGCATCAACGGCAGCGCCCACAATTCGCCCAACTTCAGCGGCTCGACCGATTGATACGCCTCAGTAAAACCATTCAGACTGGCCACATCGACCCGCCCATCGACGTGTGCGATCAATTCCAAGGCGATCCCATATACCCGCGGGAAGCCGCTGGCTGAACCGGTTGCCAACCGCGGCAATTCGCGGCTATACGAGGGAGGCAGCAGGCGGCGAATCGCACGGATCTGCTCTTCGATGAGATAGAAGTTATCGAGCAACCATTCCGCGGCGGGCTCGATCCGGCGATTCTGCTCCGCGGCAGCCGTGACAAGATCATAGGTCTCGATGAGAATTCGCTGATTCTCGTCCAGCCGCGGCAGCAGCTTGTCGGGAGCCCGACCGGTGGCCACCGAGTGCGCCGCCGCGATCAGCTTGGCGTGCCGTTCGAGTTGATCGATGCTCAGCAGTTCGGCTCGTAGTGGTGGCTCGTCCGCCGACACGGCCTGTAAAACTTTCCGATCGATCGGCGATTGCCAGGACAGCAATCGCTTTGTTATTTCAGTTACATGCACTTAAACTCCAATACCGCTGAGCTATCAACCGCGAACGGCGACTTGGCCGCAAAGTGGATGCGGTGCGCTCGACGGACGTTGAGTGATAAATGCAACATCTCCTCCGTGACCGAATACGGCGTTAACGCCAACGGGCTGTTCGCACAGAACCTGTCATACGGCCCTTTGTCAGAAAACCCGTAGATGGGCAAACACTCGATGCCGGAAACTAGCGGAAGAACGTTGGGGCCAATGCGGCGATTGCGTTCCTTTAAGACGTAGTACGGAGTCATGGCAACCACTGCGATCATTGTGTCGACCCTTCATCGAGAGAGAACCATAAAAAAGCCGACGTGGAGGAACACCCTAAGGTCTTCAACCACGTCGGCTTACTGGTTAACAAGCCTCCCAGGGCGGCTGGGCTGCTCTTTATCTAGTCATCCAACAATTCAAGATACCGCAGAACTGATAACAAGTCACCCGCATCTCTACGGTGGTCCTAGTCTACGGGCATTGGCACGCGAAAGCAATTGGTCGCAAGCCTCGCGTTCGTAGTTCCGCA
>CAUJKL010001053.1 GCA_963204995.1 Planctomycetota bacterium
GAGTCCTTTTCGGGCTTTCACCGTCAGCGCACGAGAAACTGACGCGTCTCCAACCTGCTCGCGGACTGATTTCAGTTGAGCGACCCTCCCTACCGTCGCTCAATACCAGAAAACAAGGAAGTTATTCTGTCCCCGATCCTAAGCGATGAAAAATTGCGAGAGCGACTGCATGACGGCGTCGTCCAATTCTCTCGGCGGAAAACGGGAGATGCCGGCCAGTGGAATTCGTTTGCCGGTCATTTCAGCCATCTGTCGGGAGATTTCAAAGACGCTCAGACCTACTCGGCACTCAAGCAGCAGATCGAGGCGAAGGTGGATGTGCTGCACGCAATTCGTCCGATCCCGCACGAGTCGGTGCATGAGTTTGCGGTTCGCGGACAGTACGGCGATGGCTGGATTGAAGGCCAGCGGGTGTGTGCCTATCGCGAGGAGCCCGATGTAGCAAAGCAGTCGAGTACGCCGACCTTCGCTGCGCTGAAATTGTTCGTGGACAATTGGCGATGGCAAGACGTGCCGTTTTACTTGCGCACCGGCAAGCGTCTCACGCAGCAGGGTTCGGAGATATCCATCCACTTCCGCCCCGTGCCACACCGACTGATCGGGCGACGATCTGCTCGGCAACGTACTGGGCATCCTGCCCCACACCACAGATGTCTTGCGAAACGAACGTGTGTTGAAAGCGCAGTCCGACGAAGTACAGACCTGGTGCTTTAGCGACGACGCCCCGCTGGTGGATCGGTACGCCGTCTTTATCGAGCACTCCGTCGCGCACGTACACATCCAGGAAATCGTAAGATGCACGAAAGCCCGTACACCAGACAACGGATAGATCTTGGGTGGGTATGACTTGTCCGTCGCTGCAATGGATTTCAGTGCAGTTGGCAGCCGAGACACGGCCGAAGCGCCGAACGCCATAATTCTTGTCGAGTCGTCGAGGCGAGGGCGGGGTCGCGGGATCGCCTTTCTTCAGCAGTCTTGGGAACATCATCCTGCCGAGCCACGAGTCACGAGTAATCTTGAATACGCCCAGTGCTCGCATGAGAGAATATGTCGAGATGCCCAGGATCGACCACGGCAGCGTGAAGTTGCCGCTACCGGCGAGATAGACGGTGTCGAACCGGTCGCAGGCTGCCAACTCGTGACAGATCTGGACGCAGCTGCTACCACTGCCAACGACCAGCACATGGGCCGTTTCGATTTGCATCGGATTGCGGTACTCGGAAGAATGTAGTTGCGGCACGTGTCCCGGCACATCGTCGGCCATGGGCGGGATCTTCTTGTGTCTCGCGTGTCCCGTGCAAATGGCAATGTTGTCGGTGTTGTAGATTCCACGGTTGGTTGTCACCTGCCAACTTACATCTCGATTCACACCGACACTCTTCACTTCCTCGATCCGCAACGGCGGCCGCGCGACGCGAAGGTATGCCTCGAAATACTCTTGAGCATCCTTGAGCGTCCCAAAGTCTTTGCGTCCCGCTTGGGGTGCAAAGGGCTGTTGCTCGCCGGGCAGAACGTTCATCCAGTTGGGCGTGTTCATCGCAAACGAGTCCCACCGGCGGTCGTACCACTCGGCGAACGGACGATCCTTTTCCAGTACCAAATGAGTTACTCCACGCTGCTGCAAGCAATGGCTGAGAGCGACGCCGGCCTGACCGGCTCCGATAATGATCGCCGAATAGATTTCCGCGTGCTTTGTTGTGTGTTGCGACATGGGATTTGCGTCTGCGGTCAATTGACCCCGCTGACTGAATGTTTGTGTGTATTGCAAATCAAATGCCATACCACCGACGAGTTCGAGGCGGGCGACTGTTCAATAACTGGTCATCGTCCCATGAACGTCTGTCGGATTGCTGCACATGAACAATGAATTGCTGCCATCTGGGCAAGGTATCAGCGTACGAAGCGACACGCAGACTGGCGCACCGTTTGCGATCCTTGTTTCGTGTTGAGGTGAGCGGCCGAAGCATTTCGCACGGCTGCGTGAACCTTCTACCAGTGCCTCACAGCAGGGAGAATGCCATGTCCCATTCACTTCCGAAACTCCGGTTTGCGTACGATGCGTTGGAACCGTATCTCGATGCGCGAACGATGGAGATTCATCATTCGAAGCACCATCAGGGCTACGTGGGCAAGCTGAACAAGGCGTTGGAAGGCCACCCCGTTTTCAGTGCCATGTCGCTGGACGAACTCTTGCAGTCACTGGATCGAATTCCAGAGGACACTCGCCAGTCCGTGCGTAACAACGGCGGCGGGCATGCGAATCACAGCCTGTTTTGGACGGTAATGGGTCCGCAATGCGGCGGCGAGCCACAAGGCGCTCTGGCCAAGGACATGGACTCGGCATTCAGCAATTTCAAGCAATTCCAGCAGCAGTTTACCGCCGCGGCGTTGAGCCGGTTCGGTAGTGGTTGGACTTGGCTAACACTCGATGAGAACCACAAGCTGGCCATTGAAAGTACGCCCAACCAAGACAGCCCGCTGATCGACAACCGCCGGCCGATTCTGGGACTCGACGTCTGGGAGCACGCTTATTACTTGAAGTACCAGAACCGCCGAGCGGACTACATCGACGCTTGGTGGAACGTCGTCAACTGGTCGAGTGTCGCGAAGCTGCACGCCGACCAAACACTGCCGTTGGAATCCACGCCCGGCTAAATCAGAAACGAAAGGAGCACAGCCATGTCATCGCCAAGACGAATTTCGCCTCGCACGGCACACAAAGAACTTGCTCGGGACCAGGCTCTACTGGTGTGCGCTTACGACAGCGCAGAAAAGTTTGAGCAGAACCACCTGCAGGGAGCGACCTCGCTGGACGACTTCAAGGCGCAGTTGCCGAATCTGTCCAAAGATCGCGACATCGTCGTCTACTGAGGCTGACAGAACGATGCAACTGCTGCCGGTCTGGCAGCCAAGTACCAAGAGCAAGGTTTCACGAACGCGATGATTCTCGATGGTGGCGTGAAAGCGTGGCGGGATTGCGGATACAAAGCCCGATGACGCATCGAGTCATAATTGTCGGCGGTGGTTTCGGAGGATTGAAGGCGGCTGGGGCGCTCAAAGACGCGTCGATTCGCGTGACGCTTGTCGACCGCCGGAACTTTCATTTGTTCCAGCCGCTCTTGTATCAGGTTGCTACCGGCGGGCTCTCGCCCGCGAACATCGCTGCGCCGTTGCGCGCCGTGCTACGAAAGCGAAGAAACCTTGACGTCGTTCTCGGCGAAGTAATGGATATTGATGTGACTCGGCGTGAAGTTGTCTTACGAGACGACCGGATTGCGTATGATTCACTGATCGTAGCCACCGGCGCGCGGCACCACTATTTCGGGCACCAGCAGTGGGAACTCCTGGCGCCTGGCCTGAAAACGGTGGAAGACGCGACCAGAATTCGACGCCAGATTCTCACGGCATTCGAACGGGCCGAACGAACCGACGACCCCAGCGAGGCAACTCGCTGTTTGACGTTCGTTGTCATCGGTGGTGGACCGACAGGTGTTGAGTTGGCAGGCGCAATTGGCGAACTGGCCCATCGCACTCTGCGAAATAATTTTCGCCACATCGATCCTGGTCAAGCCCACATTCTGCTGGTCGAGGGTGAGAACCGCGTTTTGCCGATGTATCCGCCTGAATTGTCGGAAAAAGCTCAGCGGTCGCTGGAGCGGTTGGGCGTGACGGTGCTGTGCGACGCGCGTGTGACCGACATTTCCGAGCAACTGGTCACGATCAAGCGGGGCGGCAATACCGGCGAAACCGAGGAGATTCCTTCGCGAACAGTTCTTTGGGCGGCCGGTGTGCGAGCCTCAAAGCTGGGGCAGGCAATTGCTCGCGCGACCGGCGCAGAGTTGGACCATAGCGGACGCGTGGTGGTCAACCGTGATTGCACGATCGACGGGCATCCGGAGATTTTCGTGGTCGGCGACCTGGCCTCGCACCAAGACCAGGATGGCAAGCTGCTGCCTGGGGTAGCTCCCGTGGCGATTCAGCAAGGTCGCTACGTAGCACGTGTCATCCGGCGACGACTCCGTGGTAAGGCGACAGGCGAGTTTGTTTACAAGGACCACGGCCAGATGTCGACGATCGGTCGTGCCTCGGCGGTGGCTCAGATCGGCAAGCTGCGGCTCAGCGGATTTGTCGCATGGTTGGCCTGGCTGCTCGTCCATCTACTTCAACTCGTCGGTTTCGAGAACCGTGTCCTCGTTTTCATTCAATGGGCAGGAAACTACCTGACGCGAAACCGCGCTGCTCGGCTCATCACGGAAACGAGTTCGGCGTCGGACGAACCGAGCGAGTTGCCGGCTCAAGCCAATGCAAGTGAACCAAGTGGCACGGAAGTTGCGGCTCACTTGTCCCGAACAGCCCATAACCGGCTTGCCAAGCGTTAGAGGAGCATGAGCCATGGATATCAAACGAATTCTCTTTGCCACGGATTTTTCTGAAGCTAGTCAACCGGCGTTGCGCGTGGCCGCGTCGTTGGCACGTGACAACGGCGCAAAACTGATCCTGCTGCATGCCTCCCAAACCGAGGATTACCCAGTCGGCGAATTGTTCGACGAGGATCCCCAGCCACCGCACGACGAGATGGAACAGCTTGAGAAGATAGCTAAACGCGTTGTCAATGTCGACTGCGAGTGCCGCTGGGTCCACTGCGGCGGCTCGCACGAAGCGGATGTAATCGTCGACGCAGCCGCGAAAGAGAAGGCCGATATGATCGTGGTCGGCACACACGGGCGTCGCGGGCTATCGCACTTGCTGGCCGGCAGTGTGGCGGAAAAGGTCATCCGTGAAGCGCCGTGCCCCGTGTTGTCCGTGCGCCAGAAGAAACCATCAGCCGTGAAAGTGTAACCGTGCCAGGTGCAACTATGACAAATGAGTGTGTTGTCGGGGTGTTCGAATCCGTCCCCAAAGCGCAACTGGTCGTGCATATCCTCGACCGCGCCGGTTTCGCTCCCGACCACGTGTCGCTGGTGACGCGGCACATCGACCCGTCCAGCGACGTCGGTAAGGAATTGAATCTCGGCGATGATTCGCTGCGCGATGCCGCGATCAGAGCAACTCTGGGAGGACTCGCCGGTATCGTCAGCGATGCCGCCATTTTCCTGGTTACCGGCATTGGCACCATCGTTGTTGCGGGGCCGTTGGTTGCGGCGATGGGGGCCGTCGTCGGTGCATTTCTCGGAGCCATGGAGGGATGGGGAGTCCATAAGGCTCACATCCGCAAGTACGAGCGGCTCGTTGATGAAGGCAAGGTGTTGGTCGTTGTCGGCGGCCAGCCCGATGAGCTTGCCCAGGCGGATCGCATGCTCCGGCAGACAGATGCAACAGAAGTCCATCTGTACGCCGAGTCGAGCGGCGATGCACCAGAAATCGATGACCGGCCCGACACCGGCCGTGGTAACCAAAAACATTAAGACCATTCGAGAAACCAGTGGGATAGGCTTCCAGCCTGTC
>CAUJKL010001054.1 GCA_963204995.1 Planctomycetota bacterium
CGTTCGAGAGCAGATCTTCGAACCGTTCTTTACGACCAAGGAGATCGGCAAAGGGACGGGCTTGGGACTGGCGATGGTCTATGGGGTCGTGCGGCAGCACCAGGGAGGGATTCACGTCTATAGCGAACTAGGGCTGGGAACGACGTTCAAGGTGTACCTCCCGGTGTCGAATTCGTCCGTCGAAGCGATGGTCGCCGACCGCGACGATGATACCGCTCCCGGCGGGCACGAAACGATCTTGTTAGCCGAAGACGAACCGCTTGTTCGCCATGTCGCCGTTCGGATCCTTTCGGAAGCCGGCTATCGCGTGCTCGCCGCCTGCGACGGGGAAGAGGCCGTGCGTCTCTTCAGTGAGAATGCCGACGACATCACCTTAGCCATCTTGGATGTCGTCATGCCCAAGCTGAATGGCCGGATGGTGTATCAGGCGATTAAGTGCCTCAAGCCGGACGTGAACGTCATCTTCTGTAGCGGTTACGACGCCGAAACGAACTGTGGCGACTTTGCCGCGAACGAAGAACTGCAACTAATCCGCAAGCCATTTGATCCTTCCGCTTTGCTGCGCATGGTGCGCACCGCCTGCGACGCGAACCCTGGACAGCGAATGGAGCTGGCAACTATCTAATCGGAGATCCGACGATCGGCCACCGACAAAGGGAACAGATGAACATGAAATCAGCAGCACCGACTCTGTCATACGATTCCTGGGCAGAGCTTGGAACCGCACTCGTCGAACTGCGTGAAGCGAACGAGCTGATCGATGATCGCGAGTTGAGGATGCTCGAGTTGAAAACGGAGACCAACGAATTGGCGGCTACGTTGAGCGAAGCGGCGCGCCAGATAACGGAGTCCGCCGAGGCCATGCAGCGGCAACAAACGGAGGAGCTAGTGCAAACCTACCGGAGTTTAGAATCTCAGATCCTCGAACGCGACTGGACGGCGGCAGAGCTACAGAAACTTTCCCGAGTGGTGGAGCAGAGTCCGACGGGCGTTGTAATCACGGATGCCAAGGGCAGAATTGAGTACGTCAATCCCACTTTCATTCGCTTGACGGGATACACGGCCCAGGAGGCGATCGGCAAGACGCCTCGCATCCTGAATTCTGGTCAGATACCCAAGGAGACTATCGAGAAACTGTGGGAGACCATACTCTCCGGTCAGGAGTGGCGAGGTGAGTTGCTAAACAAGAAGAAGAACGGCGAGCTCTATTGGGAATTCACCTCCATCTCGCCGATTACGGACGCTGCCGGGAACATCACTCACTTCGTTTCCGTCAAGGAGAACATCACCGAACGCAAACACGCGGAGGCCGCCCTTCGCGACAGCGAAGTTCGCCATCGAGCACTGTTCGACTTGTCGGCGGACGCCGTCATGCTGTTGAACAGAAGCGGCTTCACAGAATGCAATGACGCGACCCTGCGGATCTTCGGGCTAAGTAGCAAGGCGGCATTCATCTCCTTGCATCCCTCCGAAGTTTCCCCTCCCAAGCAGCCTGACGGCACCGACTCGTATTGGGCGGCGGATCAGCGGATTGCGACCGCTCTGCAGGAAGGGAGTGCGAAATTCGAGTGGATGCACCGACGAAGCGATGGCGAGGACTTTCCCGCCGAGGTGTGGTTGACAGCACTCGATTTGGGAGGCGAGCGCGTCATCCAAGCGACCGTTCGTGACATCTCAAAACGTAAGCAAGGCGAAAGGGAGCTGGCCGATCTGAACGCACGATTGATCGACATGTCTCGTCGATCCGGAATGGCCGAAGTCGCGACGAACGTGCTGCATAACGTCGGCAATGTCCTGAACAGCGTGAATGTCGCCGCTGGGCTGATTCAGGAGGCGATCCGCGCGTCGGAAGTGTCCAGTCTGAACAAAGCGGCCGACATGCTGGAACAGCACCTCGACGATCTGGATACTTTTGTTACACAAGACAATCGCGGCAAGCACCTGCCACGCTTTCTCATCGACGTCAGCCGACAGATGGCAGCGCAAGAGGACATGATTCTCGAACAAGTCAACTCGCTGATGAGCAGCATCGATCACATCAAACAAATCGTCGCGAGACAGCAATCGGATGCCAAAGGCGTTTCGGCGGTCGTCGAGGAAGTGTCGTTAGCGGAGCTATTGGAAGACGCGCTTCGCATGAACGCCGCTTCGATGCACCGACATAGGGTGGAAGTCATTCGACAGTTTGACAACATCGCCCCGGTGATGATTGACAAACAACGGGTTCTGCAGATCGTCATCAATCTGATTAGCAACGCCAAAAACGCGTGTGACGAAAGCGAAAAAACGTCGAAGCAGCTGACGGTAAGTCTGCGGCAGGCCGACGAGGATCGCGTCGTGATCCGGGTGAGTGACAACGGGATGGGCATCTCGGCCGAAAACCTCACTCGTATTTTTGCGCATGGGTTTACGACTCGTAAAGATGGACACGGGTTTGGTCTGCACAGTGCCGCACTCGCCGCCCAGGATCTCGGCGGAAGTCTGACTGCCTGCAGCGACGGACTCGGCGCAGGGGCGGTGTTTACGCTGGAGTTGCCCACCGGCGTTAAAGAGATGTGCTAACGGAATGGGGATTTCAGCAGAGAATTTGATCAAGAGTTTTGCACATAGATTCACGACGAATTGGAAAGGCAGTCGCATGAACTTAGAGATGGAACCAAACCGTCGAATACTGACGATCGACGACAACGAGGCGATTCACGAAGACTTTCGTAAGATCCTTGGCGGCAATTCACTTCGCACCGCAGCACTTTCCGATGCCAAAGCCGCCTTGTTCGGCGAGGAATCTAGCGCGCAGGAGGAGCTGCAATTCGAACTCGCCTCCGCCTTGCAAGGCGAGCGAGCGCTGGAGATGGTAACTCAATCGATTCGAGACGGACGGCCTTACGCGATGGCGTTCGTCGACGTCCGCATGCCGCCGGGCTGGGATGGCATCGAGACCATTGGGCGCCTTTGGAAAGTCGACCCGAATCTGCTCGTGGTCGTTTGCACGGCCTACAGCGACTACGACTGGAGCGACATGGTGCATGAGCTCGGCTGTATGCACCGTTGGCAGATCCTGAAGAAGCCGTTTGACAACGTCGAAGTGCGTCAGCTCGCGGCATCGCTTACCGAAAAGTGGGATCTGTCGCGACGGGCCGATCTGAAACTTGACCAGTTGCAGCAGATGGTCGAGGACCGCACGCGGGATATCGAACGTGTGCAGCAGCAGTTGTATGCGGCTCGCAAGGAGCAGGCGGTGGGCACTCTGGCGGGAGGTGTGGCCCACGAGTTCAATAATCTCCTGCAAGGGATTCGCGGCTATACCACGTTTGCGATGAAAGGGTTAGATGTCGAGGACGTGCGTTACCAAGACTTGAGCCAAGTGATTCAGGCCTCTGACCGGGCTGCGAATCTCACACAGAAGCTTCTCGAGTTCACCCGGCAGAAGCCGATACAACGCACAACCCTGAATCTGAACGACATCATCACGGACCTGGTACACTTCCTCGGGGCGTTTTTGGGCGCGAAGTTCGAGATCCGAACGGAACTCAATGCGATCGACGACGTGCATGGCGATGCGACGGCGCTACACGATGTGCTGCTGAATCTCTGCACGAACGCCCGCGACGCCATGCCCACCGGGGGCCAAATAACTATTAAGACCGAGCAAATCGCGATTCCCGCCGGCGACGATCGATTGGCAGCGGAAATGGTTCCCGGTGAGTATGTATTGCTCAGCGTGAGTGACACGGGTTGTGGGGTGCCCGCCGAAATCAAAGGGCGCATCTTCGATCCGTTCTTTACCACGAAAGAGGTCGGTCAAGGGACTGGACTCGGTTTGTCGATGGCACGCGGACTTGTGCAACAACTCGGCGGCATGATCGAGGTCGACAGCGACCCGGATCAGGGAAGCACGTTCAGGATCTATATCCCGATCGTCGCGGAGCCACGACCCGCTAGGCAAGCGGCAGAAATGGATTTACCAGTGTACGACGGCTCTCCGAAGCCGTCGAATCAGGACTCGACGGGCTCGGAGGCCCGTCGTACTGGTAGAAAAGAATCTGCCGCTCGCCCTAGAAGCGACGTGCAAACCGTTGGCAAGGAGCAGACATGTCACGCGATTTAGGCCACTCCGTACACGACACCGCGTCCTCCACGATCCTCGTTGTCGATGACGAAGCGACGGTACGAGATCTTATAACGCGTTGGTTGACCAGTGAGGGATACCGGTGCCTCCAAGCGAGCGACGTCCCGTCTGCTTGGAAATGCTTGTGTGAGAACGATGTCCATCTGGTCACGCTGGACATCAACATGCCGGGGATTTCTGGAATGGACTTGTTGTTCAACATCAAGAGCATGTGTCTTGATACCGAAGTCATTATGCTTACCGCGCGCGGCGAAACCGCGTTCGCCATCGAAGCGTTCACGCGCGGCGCGAGTGGATACCTGCTTAAACCTGTCGAGTACGATTCGCTTCTTTTTCAGGTTCATAAAGGGCTCGAGCATCGTCAGTTGATCCTCGAACGACGGCAGTACACCCAGCAGCTTGAAGACAAAGTCCAGGAACAAACCCTGGCCATCCGCCGCGCTCACGAGGAAACGATTCACCGGCTCGTCAACGCATCGATGTACCGTGACGAGGAAACTGGCTCGCACATCAAACGAGTTGGACTCTACTGTGAACAGATGGCCAAGGTGCTTGGCTGGTCGCCTGACGACGTGGAAATGATTCGGATGGCGGCACCGATGCATGATGTGGGCAAGATCGGAATTCCCGACGCGATCCTGCAAAAGCCTGGCAGACTCAGCGACGCCGAATTTGAAGTCATGAAGACGCACACAACCATTGGAGCCAGAATGCTGGCCGGTTCCGACTCGCCCATGCTGCAAATGGCGGAAGAGATCGCCTTGTCCCACCACGAACGCTGGGACGGCGGCGGATACCCGCACGGAGCTTCCGGCCTCTCCATTCCCGAAGTCGCTCGCATTGTCGCCATCGTCGATGTCTACGACGCGATTTCGCACGATCGCGTCTATCGACCGGCGCTTCCCGAGAAGGAAGTCTTGCGCATCATCAAGCAGGGACGCGGTTCTCATTTCGATCCCGACGTCGTTGACATATTTTTCAGTACGTTGCCCACGATCCAAGATCTCGGACGTCAGTACCCTGATGAACGCGGCGCTCGTTGCGGCAATGTCGAATTGTTCCCAAGTGGCATTGAGATGTCGCCTGCTGCTTGGCCGACCGCATTGCCAGTTTAGGAGAGAGATCTCATGACACAACCAGACTATCGTGCCTTGGTCGTGGACGATGAAGTGATGATTCGGCAACTGGTCATTCGCTCGCTCGCCGAACACGGATTCATTTGTGATGGTGCCTCGAATGGCCTGGAGGCGAAAACGCTCGCCGAGGCGGTCAAGTACGACGCGGTCATCACCGACCTTCGCATGCCAGAATGTCATGGCCACCAATTGGCCGTCGATCTACTAGCGGAACAAAATCCGCCGGTATTGGTCATTCACACTGGCGTGATGGAACCACGACTCGCCCGCGATCTCATGGCGCGAGGTGTCGATGACATTCTCTTCAAACCGGTCGACGGCGACGTGCTGGCCGTCAAGGTCATGACCTTGATCGATCGGCGACGGAGCCGGGAAGCCAAGAAATCCGCCGAATCAGTGGCGAAAGCTGTTCCATGCGATCAGTTGTCGGAGAACGACGCCGCAATACCCACAGCGGCGTCGGTTGCTGACGCACAGCAGCGCAAGGTGCAAACCTTCTCACAGAACGTGACACCAGTCAGTTTAATCGAGTTGCGCGCTAAGTCGGCGCACGTGAAACAGGTGCTGCCGATTTCGCAAACGGCAATGGATGTCTTCGAGATGGCGAATGCCGGAAGTTATGACGCGGATCAGATCGCCGACGCGATCACTCGGGATGCGTCGCTGGTCGTCGAAGTTCTCCGCCTCGCCAATAGCTCACTCTACAATCGGTCCAGCGAGAAGATCACGGGCCTTGAAGATGCCGTTGCGCTGCTGGGACAAAAGCGTGTCGGTGAAATGGCCGTGGCGACGAATGCACTGGGCGCGTTGACCGCTGGCGCTCTGCCTTGGATGGACGTGCCATTGGCCTGGCAGCGCAGCGTAGCAGCGGGAATGGCGATCGAGTCGCTCATCTCGCAAGGGAGTCACCGCCGGATCGAATGCGGATTGATGATCTGCGGCATCATGCACAATCTCGGTCGCGTGGTGCTGGGTACTCTTTATCCGGCAAAGTACGTGTCGATGGTCGAACGTTGTGAGCATCTGGAGCGAACGCTGCTCGAAGAAGAAACTGCTGTTTTTCCAACCAGTCACACCGAGTTCCTGGCGAATTTACTCTCGCAATGGAACGTCCCGGCAGACATCCGCCACCCGCTGAAGTTCTTGCTCGAGCCCTACAGTTCCTTGGCGGCGATTCCCGAAACGACACGAACAAAAGCACGGCTGATCAAGGCGGCGGTCGCCATTAGCCAGGCCGTGGTGGGACGTTGGGAAGCTTGGGAGGCGATTGAATTCCCTTCTGAGGATCTACTCATGTCTCTCGGCATCCGGGATATGCCCGCTATTATCGAACGTACGCGAGATGGCCTGGAGGAAGTCCTCGCCAGTTCTCCCAAGGGTGCCAGCAACAGCGTCAAGAGTCCAACGAAAGCGAGACAGCTGGCCTACATTGATCTCTCCGGAGCATCTTTCGATTTTCTGCGTGGGGTTGTGTCGTCGACCGAAACGGAATTGGTCGAGTTTCCAGTCGATGCTGGCGAGAGCGAGGACGGCGTCTTAGTCAACTGTCTTGGTGTGCCACCGCGTGAATTCTCCGCCCGCCTGGCGACTCGCCCCCAGGGCCAAGTGCTGATCGTGACGGATTCATCCTTTGCACAGCAATACAGGCAATTCGGCGAAGTGTTGAGTCACCCGCATAGTTACAGCGTCCTGCGATCCGCTTGCTGGAAGGCAGCACGAGAAATAACCGTTGAAGCGGCGAAGGAGGAGAGATGCAACGCATTGGCTTAGGCGAACGTGATACGGAATCGTTTCGACATTTGACATGGTTCCTTCGTTTAACCCGCCACCGCAGGCGAGGGATCTGCGAAAGTGCCTCGCCTGCGGTGGCTAGTTATGCCATTCGCGAGTGGCAATGGCATCTTTACTCCGCACGTACGACGGCCCTCCGAGGCCAGGGCTTTTAACATGTTGAGGACGACCATTGAGTGGTGGTTCGGCTGGGAGGATAAGCCCGATAGGGCTGACACAACCCTTGCCGGGGCTGTAAAGCCCCGGTTGCTAACACCCAACTCGGCCAAGCCCCGATAGGGGCGACACAGGTGGTGAGGTGTGAAGTGTGTCGCCCCTATCGGGGCTT
>CAUJKL010001055.1 GCA_963204995.1 Planctomycetota bacterium
AAGAGTCCTTGTAAGATCGCCCGCATCACTCGATCGTTCGATACGCCGACGATCGACTGAATCAGCGCGGGAGTAAGTGTGTAGTAGTCGCAAACCGCTTTGATCGCGGCGAGTTTTCTTGCGGAGAAGGAAGTCATAGTCTCTGCCTACAGCAGCGGGTCGTCTTCCGTGGACGGTTGTTGGTTTCGGGCCAAATGTTCGTGGCTGTCTTCGCGGCCCCAGACAAAAGTATCTATGCGGCGTTTCTGGTCTTCTGGGTCGAGCGTCGGAGTGAAGTAGTAGTCGTGGGTGCGAAACAACTCTCGTCGGAGCCACTCCACGGCACGGATCTGAGCCTCTTGGCTTCGAAACGGTTGCTTTACTTCAATCGTCTCAATCTGCACGGCTTTGCCCGCTCCAACACGGGCGGTCGCGTTCCGCTGTGCCTGCCCGCTAATCTGCTGGGCGAACCGAGCGATCTGGTCCGCAACCGACCGCTCCAGCATGCCGGTCTTTTGGCGTTCGCGAACGATTTTCTCCAAGTGGACCATCTTGTGGTTGATTGTGATTCCATGACTTTCCCCTTCGGAGATAGTGACGTTGGATTGACGGCCGGACGATTCCTGGCGACCCATCGTCGTTCCGTGATTTGTGGAGTTGTTAGCTCCGCGAGTCCGCTTCTAAACAGAATCATCGCAAGATCGCCTGGACCGCTAATCTGAAATACGATCAGGCTGAGGATGGCATAAAGAGCGAATACTCCCACCGACAGCCGCCGCGCGTGTCTCTTGAGCGCGGCACCGATGCGAGCGAACGTGTGAACCATCAGAGCAATAATCGCCCGGTCGCGTAGCCCGACAATCGTCGACGTGTCGATCGAGTCCAGAAGCAACCGAGCTTCGGTGGCGGAGAGGATCGGCGTCTTGCCCTTGCGGATCACGACCTTCGGACCTTTTACGGCTGCTGCCGGATTTACTTGGAGAACTCCGCCCGTTACGAGATAGTCGAATAGCATGCGAATCGCTGCCAAGTGTTGCTTTACGGATAGGTCGCTGTATTCCCGCTGCAATTCTTCGACGTAGGCGGCGACCAGCACCGGCTGCATCTGGGCCAGTGAAACTTTGTGCTGTTCTGCCCAACCGCAGAACCGGCCAACAGCCCGCATGTAGGCCGCCCGCGTGTTCGGATTGCGAATGTTCGCCGTAAAGAACTCGACAAACCGCCGGATTGCGCCCGGACCTGCGTCTTGGATTACCGTTGGCACCACGACACCGGAGGTCGCGGAAAGTTGACGGTTGCCGGGGACCAGTGCGTGTTCGTTCAACTCAGAAGAAGGAAGATCATGCTCCGATAATACGTCTCATAAAAGGCGTTATGCAACATGAACTTCGTACGGCGTTTTCGTCCGTACTTCGTCACTTCCCGTTGATTGCGGTATTCAATTCGTCGAAATAGGCATACCTCCATTTATCGACGTCGTGTGTCCACACACGGTAGTCCGCAGTCACAATGAAGTTGCTACCGATCGCGGCCAAGATGGGAAAAGGTTCTGGCAGGTCGGTCATATTCTTTATAGTCTCTGAAATGGCAGTCAGTGAGTTGCGATGAAGGCTAATCGTGAATTCTCCGTCTTCTCGATACGTCCGTTTGACTTCGATCTTTCCTTTAGAAAATCGCGTCATGGTCCGTCCATGTTTATCGATCAGTGCTGCATCGCTCAATTGAAAATCATTCGCATCGACGCTCAAAGTTATTGTTGATCCTCCACTTCCCAAAGTCATCGAACCGCTCTCACTTTCCACCGTCTTTACGATACCGGGGTCTCGCAGAGTAAGCATCGGAGTTCGCGATCGAAGTACCACTGGGAACCGTTCAGACTGTCGTTCATCTGGCGCTGGCCGTTGATAGGCAGGCGACTGATTCGTCGGAACGACCGGTTTATTACTTGGGATGTGCAAGCTCTCCGGAGAAGGCGGGTTTGTCTGCGGAATAGTCTGGCTGGTGTCGGCCAGAGGTCTATTCTTTGATGTCCCTGTTGAATCCTGTTCAGAAATGCCGGTGCCCACATGGCGTCGTTCTTCCGACAATGGAACGACGCTAGCTCGTTCAGACATTGCCGTTACTGCTTTTTCAATTCGCTCAAGTCTTTCGGCCTGTGGGTCTCCTCCAAGGTTTATTTCAAACCATTTGACTGTGACAATACTGCCTCCAAACAGCGTTACCGTACCTATGCATTTCAGTGCAGTCGTAAACCATCGTTTCGAGTCAGCGGACCCTCCGTTGCCGTTATATCTGGCCATAAATCATCTTTCATTCGCCCAATCAATGCAAAGCAATTCCGCCTGCTTGAGCACCGTCTCCGTCGCCTGGGCCTGCTTGTCTGGTGGGTAGCCGTGTCTCTTGAGGATCTTCTTGACCATCACGCGAAGCTTGGCGCGGACGCTTTCTTTCACGGTCCAGTCAATGGTGACGTTGCGGCGGACGGTGTCGACCAGTTCACGGGCGATGGCACAGAGGGCTTTGTCGCCGAGGACGGCGACGGCACTGTCGTTGACTTCGAGGGCCTCGTAGAAGGCTTCCTCGTCTTCGGTCAGGCCGAGCGATTCGCCGCGTTTGCGGGCCTCTCGCATTTCCTTTGCCAGTTCGACGAGTGCGTTGATGACTTGAGCGGCATCGATCGAACGGTTCTGGTATTTCTTGATTGTCTTTTCGAGCATCTCGGCAAATGATCGGGATTGCACGAGGTTCTTTCGCGAACGGGATTTGATCTCGTCGCTCAAAAGCTTGCGGAGAACTTCCAACGCGAGATTCCGTTGCGGCATGTCGCGGACCTCGGCGAGGAACTCGTCCGACAAGATCGAAATGTCGGGGCGGTCCATGCCGGCGGCGGCGAAGATGTCGACCACTTCGTCCGATGCGACGGATTTGGAAATGATCTGGCGAACGGCGGCGTCGAGGTCTTCCTTGCTGGGGCCGTCGTCTCCCCCGCCTCCGCCCAGCTTGGCGAACTGCGCCCGCAGGCATTGGAAGAACGCAACCTCTTCGCGGATCTTCACGGCGTCGTCATGCGTGGCGACTAGTGCGTAGGCTTTGGACAGTTCGGTCACTGCCTGCACGAAGCGCGACTGGCCGTCCTCCTGCTGCAGGATGAAGTCCATCGCCTCGGGAATCACACTGACTCGTTCTGACGCCTTGCCGCTGAAGAACTTTGAATAGTCGAAGCCGTGCAAGATGCCCTGCACGATCTCGTACTTCTCCATCAGCACTTCGAGCACCTGGTCGATTGGGATGCCGGTGTCGTCGCGGTCGGTCTTCGTGTATTGGGCGAGCGCCTTCTTGAGTTCGGCGGCCAGCCCGAGATAGTCGACGACTAAGCCGCCCGGCTTATTCTTGAACACACGGATCACGCGGGCGATCGCCTGCATCAGGTTATGGCCGCTCATCGGTTTGTCGACGTACATCGTGTGCAGGCACGGCGCGTCGAAGCCGGTGAGCCACATATCGCGGACAATCACCAACTTGAGCGGATCGTTTGGATCTTTGAATCGCTTAGCGAGTTCCTCGCGTCCTCGTTTAGTGCGGATGTGCTGCTGCCAGTCCGTCGGGTCGCTGGCTTGGCCGGTCATGACGACCGCCAAAGAAGCGTCGTCCGTGTCGCCGTTGACCACGTAAGGTTTGCCGGTTTCGGCCGCCAAAGCCGTCGCGGAATCAGTCGCTTTGTCGATCACGTCCGCCGAGCCGCCCGGCGTTGCCAACATTCCCGCCCATTCCGGACGCAGGCGGATCAGTTCCTTGTAGAGTTCCACACAAATGCGGCGGCTCATACATACGATTAACGCCTTGCCCTCCATCGCGGCCAGCCGCTCTTCCCAGTGCTTCATGATGTCCTGGGCGATCAGCTTGATCCGCTTCTCGCTGCCGACCAGCGCCTCAAGGGCAGCCCACTTGGTCTTGAGCTTCTCCTTGGCGGTTTGCTCTTCCCCTTCCGTGACTTCCTCGAATTCCTGATCGATCTTCGGTCGCTCCTTCTCGGTCAATTCGATCTTCGCGAGCCGCCCCTCGTAGTAAATCCTGACCGTCGCCCCGTCCTCGACGGCTCGGCTGATGTCGTAGATGTCGATGTAGTCGCCAAACACGGCCTTGGTGTTCTTGTCGCCGAGTTCGATCGGCGTGCCGGTGAAGCCGAGGTAGGATGCATTGGGCAACGCATCGCGCAAGTGCTTGCTGAAGCCGTAGGTGATCTCGCCGGTCTTCTTCGCCTTGGCATAGTGGCCGTACTGGCTGCGGTGGGCTTCGTCGGCGATGACGACGATATTCCGGCGATCGGACAGCGTCGCGTACGACTGGCCCCCCGAATCAGCATCACTGTCGGGGGCGAATTTCTGCAATGTCGTGAAGACCACGCCACCGGAAGCCACCTTCAGCAGTTCCTTCACTTCATCGCGATCATCGGCCTGCACCGGCTTCTGCCGCAACAGTTCATGACAGCCGGAGAACGTGCCGAAGAGTTGATCGTCCAAGTCGTTGCGGTCGGTGATGACAACCAGCGTCGGGTTCTCCATTTTTGGGTGCCGAATCACTTTGCCGGCATAGAAGGCCATCGTCAAACTCTTGCCGCTTCCCTGCGTATGCCAGACGACACCGACACGGCGATCCCCTTTCGGCGAGATGGCCTTCAGCGTGCAATTGACCGCCTTGTTCACCGCATGGAACTGGTGATAGCCCGCCATCTTCTTGACGATCGTGCCGGCGTCGATTTCGAAGACGATGAAGTACTGGATCAGATCGAGGAACCGCTCCCTCTCGAACACGCCCTGAATAAGAACGTCGAGTTCCGGCTTTCCTTTCGAGGCGATCTCCCGGCCGTCGGTCGTCCGCCACGGCATGAACCGATCCCAGCCCGCAGTCAGTGTGCCGATGCGGGCGGTAACACCGTCGCTGGCGACCAGACAGGCGTTGTACGTCATCAACGTCGGCAATTGCAGCTTGTACGTCTGAAGCTGATCGAATGCCTTCTTCGTCGTCGCATTCTCATCGGCGGCGTTCTTCAACTCGATTACGACGAGCGGCAAACCGTTGACGAACAGAATGACGTCGGGCCGACGCGTGTGCTTGCCTTCGGTGATCGAGAATTGATTGACGGCGAGCCAGTCGTTGTTGTCCGGGTCGGCGAAGTCGACGAGCCAGACTTTGTCATGCACGGTGCGGCCATCGACCTGGTATTCGACATCGATTCCATCCACCAGCATCCGGTTAAATCGCCGGTTGTTTTCGAGCAGATTCGGCGTCTCGGTTCGCATGACGCGCCGAAGCGATTCATCGCGGGCCTCATCAGGAACGTTTGGATTGATCCTCTCAATCGCATCTCGCAATCGACCCATTAGTAGCACATCGCCGAACGTCTCTCGCTCCGCCGCCGGTTCGCCCGGCGCGATCTCCGGCCCGTGCAGAACGGCATACGCCAGCCCATCTGTCCATTCCAGGACGGCTTCTTCGACGGTGGATTCGGTGAACTTTGACATTGTGCTGAGTTACTCGATTGAAAACTGGGGAAATGGATCCCTGTCCATGATCGTTGATTGGACCTTCCGGCGCAAGAACGCAGCCAAGTCCACGTTCCTATCAAGAACCATGACGATCTCCTCAAGCGTGCATAGCGTGACAACCTTTTGCGATAAAGCGTGGCTACATTCGGACACCGCTGCCGCAGTGTATTGGGAAGCCGAAATGACAATCGCCTGGGCCTCCGCCCGAAGGAAAACCCGCATCATGTGTTGTGAAATCTCTGGCACACCAACTGGGTCACGCCACCACTTCATTTCGAAAAAGTACAGTCGCCCATCTAGCTCGATAACGCCATCGATTTGTTCTACGATGCCTTCGCCCTGCGCGCCAACAACCGTGAATGCCTTCCTGACGCTGATGCTCGACGCCTCGAAGAGCCTGTTGAGAACGCCCTCCAACTTCTTTCCTCGGACATGCGGGTTGGTTTCGCCAAACAACGCGTAGAGTTCGCGTTTAAGTGATTCAAGAGTTTCTCGCCTTTGTTGAATCTCCTGTAGTTCCGCCTCTCTCTTGGCGATATTGTCCCTCCTCTCGCGTTCTCTTTCATCCTTCATTCGCGTAAACGAGTCCTTTACGCCAATGAGCTTTTGGATCTGCGTAACCAACCCTTGGGCTTTGAGGCGATCCGATTCCCAGCAAGACGAGAAGTCGTCGAACTCGACAACACGCCGGATGACGTCACGACGCTCTCGGAGCGTCCCCTCGCCACGTTCATTTAGCCTGGTCAAAACAGTCCGCGTTATCTGGTATTTGTTGACCTTGGACCGATCAAGTCGCAATTGCGTCCGAAGATCCGATAAGAGCCTCTCAGAAACTCCGGCACCTTTGAAAAACAGCAGCGTGTCGTCCTTGGATCGACACAGAACTGGGATTGCGTCTATAAGAAGACTCAGTAGTTCTGGAGGATAGTGAAATGTGATGTCCATGTCCGACTCAGGCAACCGAATTGTGCAACCTGCGATTTTTCCGTATTGGTGACTTCGATGATACGACTTGATTCTACCGCGGTTTCTTTTTACGCAACGCCTTTGACTCTTCCCAGACTTGTTCCGCTTCGCTGGCGTGCGGCCGAAGGAGGTCGAGCGCCCGCTTGCTGTATCTTCGATATCTCTGACTCCCGATGCGAATCTCTCGGAACGCTTGGTCGTCGGCAGTAATCTTGTACTTTCTTATAAGCTCACCGGTCTTCGGCGGAGTTAAGCCGAGTTTTCTCGCGATTTCGTGTAACCCCATTGTGAATTTGTCGAAGACGTTAATCTCCTTCGCGACGACGAATCCCTCAGGCACGTCTTCATGCTCCCGGACGACACGCACCGGAATAGCTGCACCGACATCGCGGACGATTCGAACGCCAAAGCCAAGCGCACCTTCTTCCGTTTCAAGTCGCAATTGCGCAACTTCGGGGAACACGATGTGCCATTCCTCGCCACTTTCGAGGCGATCGATTGCAGTCGTGACGTCGGCTGCAGCGATGCGACGAGGCATGTCCGCACCGCCTATTGCAAATGCAACAAGCGGCCGGATTGCGGCGAGTGCATGTTCCCGACTGATGGTTGCGTTGCGAAGCGACATGCGAAGATTCTCGAACTCATCCGCGACCAGTTGCTGAATATTCTTCGGTGGCCGACTGAAGATCGGCAGCACCCTCTCAGGAATCGCGCTTCGAAGGTCTGAGCCCAACGCATCTCTTAGGATTGCAATGAAAAGTGAGACGCTGCCCTGAGCGAATAGGTAAAGCAAGTCCTCGGAAAGTAGTTGGTAGTAATGCGTCGCCGAATCACGAAGATTGTCGAGCATCGACAGAAATCGCCGCTGGTCGGTGTTGATTGCCGCCATTTGCTCTTGGGCTATATGCAAGCACTGATCGAATGAAAGGGAATAGCCGTTGTCGTTCACGCACGGCTTTCCATCATTCACAACGATGGCTGCCTTCAGTAACATCTCGAAGCTGTGGTGAAGCAGCATTAATACCGCTTCCGTTCGACCGCGATCCGTAGGACGATTGAACAACTCGATCGCAAGAACGAGTGAATTAACTCCTCGCTCCTGAAGAGCGAGGACATCGGGGTGAACCGTCGTTTTAGAATTAGTTGACGACATGGCAGTGCGTTACGGTTCGACGATGAGTTCTCCGGATAACAGTCTCGGCAACAGTCGATCTCGCGTCTTGGAGAGGTCCAGTGATTCGTGACGAAGGCGGTCCGAACGCTTGTAAAGTAACGAAGCCTGTTGAGCGAACTCGCATTGTAGACGATCTGATGGAATGACGACGTTCATCTTCAAGAGATGTTCGGGTCGAATGCGTTGATGGCTTCCGGAGGTCCCGGTCACCATCGTTTCGTAGACCTCGAAGAATGCAGCAGACGAAACGAAGGAGAAGATGTAGTCGCGAGGAATGGCAGACTGCGGCTTGAGTACGAGAAACTCTGTCGAACATAACGATCGCCGCGAAGTGGATGGGTATGGCAGCCACACGCGGGGAATTCGTGGGTTGAGTTTGGCCAAGAGAACGCAGTCATCAGGGACGACAAACTTGTTACTCTTGATTTGGTCTCCCGCCGCTCGAACGGGGTTCCGACCGTTATCAAAAGCCGGAATGCTGTAGTGGTCGAAAACTTCCTCTGGGAAGGCGCTCGGATTCACCGAAGTTTTGTCGAGTGCAGCTAGATCTTCGATCGTTCCCGCCTGCCATCCCTTCGGGATCGGGCCGAGCTTCGAATCTTCAAAGTTATCGGGGAAGAGTTCGGCGATTCTGGGATCGAAGTTGGGGAGGGCCCGGCGGGAGAGGTCGGCGTTGCTGAGTTTGGAGTGCTCGCGGCGGAAGGCGGCTTTGGCGTGGACGGAGTCGAAGTCGACGAACCAACTCTTGAACAGCCGCCGCGCCATCGCCTCCAGCGTCTCATTCATCCGCCGGTTCAACTCGATCTTGTCGTCCAACGTGCCGAGAATTTCTGCAATACGCCGTTGAGTCGCAACTGGAGGTCGCCGAAACGTGAACGACTTGATTTGCCCAGCGCTGATGTGTGGGACGGCTGTGCCCGTCTGTACCGAAAGAACATGATTTGTAAATTCAGCAGATCCAATGAGGTATTTCAGAAAGCGGGTGTCGAGCTTTGATCCGCCACGAATTCGGGAAACGCGTTGAACTAATAATGCAGGTAGGTCATGAGTCGAAATAGCTGCATACTTCAGTCCCGCCTCGATCCAAGGACGATCCATTGCAAGAACAACGTCGTTTTGTTGTAGCTGGTACTGTTCGAGGTCACTTGTGGCGTCAGAGGGCCATCTTTTGACGCCATCCCAACGTAGTCGGCCTTGAACAACATTGTCGCCTCGCACAAGTCGAACCCCAGTTGAATCATCAGTGTACTGAGCGCTCTTGAAAGGAAACCCGGTCAGCAAATCGCATTCATCGCCAAGCGAAGTTTCAGGCCAATCAGTTGTCATGATTCACCCGTGGAAAGAGATTACGCACGGCCATACACCGACGGCGTTTGGCCGTTGATGATCGCTCCTGCCGATGATGGAATCGGGGTTCAGTCATTGTTATGTTTCTTACGTTTTGGCTTCTTCGCCGTCTTCTTCTTCGGTGTCTTTTTGCTGGGCGTTTTCTTCTTCGCCGCCTTGGCCTGCGTCTCGATCTTCTTCAGTTCGTCGAGCGACTCGGCAAAATGTTCATCGACCGGTTGCGGCAACGCGGCCTGTTGCTGTTTGAGGAGCGCGAACTCGGCCTCGGCTTTCTCCACGGCCGTCTCGTGCGAAATCTTGCCGGCGTGCGTCAGAATCTCGCGATCGGAAAGCCGCAGGAAGTCGTCGAGCTTGTCGATCCAGTCGGCCATGTACATCGGTTTGCGATTGAGCGCCTGTAACTCGGCGAATTCGAGATAGGCGGAGACGATCCGGTTGAGCGCTTCGATCTCGTTCTGCTTGAGGTAGTTCTTGGCGATGGAGACGTCGGACTTGCGCGGCTTCGCTCCGTCCCATGTCGTGAGGCCCATGTTCGGCTGCGACGCGTCGGCCCGCGCGTGAATCACTTCGGCCGCAGTCTGGCCATGAGCGGCCCAGTGCATCTTGTTCTGCACCGTCTTGAAGAACAGCAGCGACGTGTCGGCCTTCGGGTCGTAGTCGATGCTGGTGGCGTAGATGTCGAGCACCTTCCGCCAGAAGACTCGCTCGCTGCTGCGGATGTCGCGGATGCGGGCGAGCAGTTCCTCGAAGTAGTTGCCGCCCCCGGCCCGCTTGAGCCGTTGGTCATCCATCGCGAAGCCCTTGATGAGGTATTCGCGCAGCCGCTCGGTCGCCCAGATGCGGAACTGCGTGCCGCGAAGCGAGCGGACGCGGTAGCCGACAGCCAGAACGGCATCGAGATTGTAATGGTCGACCGCGCGAGAAACCTGACGGCTGCCCTCACTTTGAACTGTCAAGTATTTCTTGACAGTTGCCTCCGGCTGGAGCTCGCCTTCCTCGTAAATATTTTGCAGATGGAGACTTACGTTTTGCTTCGTGGTTTGAAACAGATCGGCCATACCCTTCTGCGAAAGCCATACAGTCTCGTCACTCACGCGAACGTCGATCCGCGTCTGACCATCCTCCGTCTGATATAGCAGGAACTCGCCAGAGTCACTTGGGCCCGGATTGGAGAGGTTATCGGTCATTGTTGGAAGTGTGAAGGAAGAAGGGGAAAGTTAGAAGTGCATTTCATGATTTTGCATTGCGGACGATAGTGGTGAGTATGGCTACCAGTTCATTGGCCTCTTGGAGCAGATCCTCCAGTTTTCCCGCGGGCACAAGCTCACTGGCGACCAACAGGCGTAGCCAGTAATGGGTTTCACGAGCCTCCTTCAGTGCAATGTTCTGCTTGGAGATGAAGTCTGGTTTGCTCTGTCCGGCGACTGCTTCCTCAACGTTCGCACCAACCGAAGTACCCGACCGCAGCAACTGTCTGGCGAGTGTCCGCGACGTCGGGTCTTGTTTATCGAGGGTTTTGCAGAGCTTCACAATCCGAACCGCAAAGCGCATCGTTCGCTCCGGCAAATCCGACTTCATACTTCCTCCTTCTCACTTCTCCCTTCCGAAACCGAGCGAAGCAAGGTTTCGCAGGATTGCTTTTTCGAGCTTTGCCGACTCCTTGAACTGGCTCTTGAGTTTTCCGGTGAGTTGTTCCATGCGTTCGTCGAAGGGCATGTCGTCATCGTCTTCGGTCTCTTCGGCTCCCACGTAGCGGCCGGGAGTCAGTACATGGCCGTGGCTGGCGATCTCTTCCTGCGACGCGTTCTTGCAGAAGCCTGCAACATCAGCGTACTTGCCGGCGTCTTTCTCGCCGCGCCAAGCGTGATAGGTCCTAGCGACACGGGCGATATCGTCTTCGGACAATTCGCGGTGCGTGCGATCGATCAGAGCGCCGAACTTACGGGCGTCGATGAACAGAGTCTCGCCGCGACGATCGCGGAATTTCCCATTCTTCTTGTTGCGGGCGAGGAACCAGAGGCAGACGGGAATTTGCGTCGTGTAGAAGAGTTGGCCGGGAAGCGCAATCATGCAGTCGACCAGATCCTTGTCGATCAGTTGGCGGCGGATCTCTCCTTCACCCGACTGATTGCTGCTCATCGAACCGTTGGCCAGCACGAAGCCCGCGATGCCGCTGGGGGCGAGCTTGTGGACCATGTGTTGAACCCAAGCGTAGTTGGCGTTGCCAACCGGCGGCGTGCCGAATTTCCAACGGGCATCTTCGCGCAGCCGATCGCCGCCCCAGTCGCTGATGTTGAACGGCGGATTGGCGAGAATGAAGTCGGCCTTCAGGTCTTTGTGAACGTCGTTATGGAACGTGTCGGCGTTGTGCGGCCCGATATTGCCGTCGATGCCGCGAATGGCCAGGTTCATCTTGCACAACCGCCACGTCGTGTTGTTGCTCTCCTGACCATAGATCGACAAGTCGCCGACGCGGCCGCCGTGCGACACGACGAACTTTTCGGAAGACACGAACATACCGCCCGATCCGCAACACGGGTCGTAGATGCGGCCTTTGTACGGCTCGATCATTTCGACGAGCAGTTTGACCACCGACTGCGGCGTATAGAACTCACCGCCCCCTTTGCCTTCGGCGTTGGCGAACTTGCCAAGGAAGTATTCGTAGACGCGTCCCAATATGTCTTGGCTGCGGCTCTCGGCGTCGCCCAGCCCGATTGTGCCGATCAGGTCGATGAGTTCGCCGAGCCGCTGCTTGTCGAGCGATGCCCGGCCGTAGTCTTTCGGCAGTACGCCCTTCAGCGTCGGGTTGTCCTTTTCGATCGCGGACATCGCGTCGTCGATAAACTTGCCGACGGTCGGCTGCTTGGCATTGGCTTGCAGCTTCGCCCAGCGAGCGACTTTCGGCACCCAGAACACATTCTCGGCCGTGTACTCGTCGCGATCCTCTGGATCGGAATCTTTGTCAGCCGCTAAGGCGTCGTGCAGTTCCTGGAACGCATCCGAGATGTACTTGAGGAACACGAGCCCGAGCACGACGTGCTTGTACTCGGCGGC
>CAUJKL010001056.1 GCA_963204995.1 Planctomycetota bacterium
TGGAGTGCGACGATTCATCGCCGCTTTGGTATTTTTCGACTTGGCGCCAATTATTCGCTATCCAATGTAAGTTGCGGTGATGCTGAAAAAGTGCTTCGCACTGGAGAGCAAAGCGGTGACAAGTCACCGCAGTCCAAAAAACTGCAAAACTCGAACTAAGGCTGATCACATCACGCGCGTCGCTCGCCAAACGGCATGCGGTCGATGGACCAGTAAGCTCGGTTCCGATGTGGACATCGAACATGAGTTGCAAAGCATCGCAGGCGAAGTTTATGGTTCGGCCGCGCAAATGTTAAAGCGACCGTTAGCCGAACAAAGTTGATCGGTCGGGTGGCAGGCCGTTGACTCTTCGAACGGAGTGGCTGAGGTGCGATGAACCTGGACACCTGCTGCTTTCTCGGCGATCAAGGTCACCGAGTTGCTTCACACCAAGCGATAAATCACAGGCGAGTGAATTCCACGGACATGATCCGTTACGGCTGGACGCTCCAAACCTTGATATCGTCCAACAGCAGCGATTCGCCACGCATGACAAAACGATAGCCGGTTTTTTCGACGTCGAGCGAAGGCTCTCGGATATCCAGCTTTGCGCCGCTGTCGGATTGCACCGAAACCTTGTCCCCTTGAATTTCGACGAGCAGCGTGTGCCACTGCTTAGAGTCGAACTTGCCAGATGCCTTGGCGAGTGCCTTCGCCTTCGAGTTCGGATCTTTTTTGTCCGCATCTTTCGTAAGTGTCAGTCCGGTGTCGCTTACGGCGATGCGGAACAGATGCCCCTTCGCATGGTTAAAGCTCAAATTGAAACCCGACGCGCCATCGAGTTGGAATGAGAACCGAATGATCGAATTTCGATTTGGCTGTTGCAGCGTCAGAACGGCCGCGTGCTTGTCCTCCTTTTTCTCGCTCCCGATAAGAACGCCGTCTTTGATTGTCCACTCTCCCTTGCTCGCGACCCATTTCTTACCAAGTTGCTGTTCGGAGAAACTCTCGTCGAGCGTCACACTGCCCAGACTTGCCGACGTGGGCTGAAGGTCCGTTCCCTTCTCGGCATGAACGAAAGAGCAGGATAATAGAATGCTCAAAAACGCAAACACGTTCTTAGTTCGGAGTACCATGTTCAAGTTCCTATTCGGTAGAGGTGATATTGGGCGAACGGTAAGAGTTCCAAATGTATCGAGGCGGTCGCTCCGCGTACACGCAAGGGCCAGTTTTTCCGACATCTGTTTCACTGGCACCCAGACGGTCAAACTCGACGCGACGTTACCGTCGGCTTGCTCGACGCGGAGATTATAACGATTTAGCCCGATGATGGAGGATTTGTCCTCGATGGATTTGTCGAGCACCTACTCCGGTTCTGCGGCGATCACCGGGCAGGGCGATTCATTTGTTGAAGTTGCACAAGATGTACGACGGGCCTCCGAGCCCGTCGAATAACGACTTAGATTCATCGACGGGCTCGGAGGCCCGTCGTACAAACCTCTCAGTTTGAAAAACTGAAAGGCCCTGCCTCATGCCGCACGTTACAGTTGCCACTGAAATCGCTAACTTGTGGTGAGACGCATTCTCAAGAAGGAAACCACGATGGCACGTCACGAGCAAGACCGAGAGGATCTGATGCGCGAGGCAACGGCGCTAGTCCGGCGCGTTGAGCTGCGATTGCCAGGGCAAGCGGATTCGTGGGTCGTCGGATTTCGTCGCGGTGGCGACGCCAGCGTTTTCGTCGGGGCGGACCCCGTGTTTCAATTCAATGCCGCCGGCGAGTTGCGACGAGGATTCTGGAACGGACGACTTGTCAAGGCAGAGGCGAAACGTCTCGTGTACCTTGAGCGTCGCCGAACGGAAACCGAAGTGCAACTCATTCGACACGAGTTTACGGACGCGCAGCTGACAGAGTTCCTTAAGCTCGCCGTCGAAACACTGGATCTATTGAGACAGTGTCTAAGCTCGCACGATTTCGAGATCCTGAAGCAAGTTCCCTTAAATCTGGATATCGTTGCGGACGTCGGGGTGTGGCTGGATTCGCTGGCCGGGCCGCTCGCGATCGCTTCGCGGCCGAATGTCAGCTCGTGACCGGTCCCTACTTCGGTGGCCCGGCTGTTGCTATACTAATGAAAACGTGTTTCAAGGAGCCTAAATCGATGAACCAAACTGAAATTCGCATCACCGCGACCCCCATCACTGACAACTCGTGCCGCTTTACGGTCGACCGACCGGTTTACCCCGAATCGTCCTTCTACTTTGGCAAAAAGGAAAAGTCGGTGGGATCTGACTTGGCGAGCCGCTTGTTTGCGATCGAAGGCGTGACTTCGGTTCTGATCTCGCACGACGAGATCACAGTAAACAAGGGAGCTCACGATCCCTGGCAAGTTCTCGGGGCAAAGATCGGAGCGGCGATTCGCGCCCATATCGCTTCCGGCGAGCCTCCCGTCAGCGACGAAGCTCGCCGCAGCATTCCTTCCGAGGAGGAGATTCGAGCCCGTGTGGAGGAGATTCTCGAATCCGAGATCAATCCTTCCGTTGCCAGTCACGGTGGTATTGTCCATTTGCTCGACGTGCGTGAGAACAACCTGTTCATTCAGATGGGTGGTGGTTGTCAGGGCTGTGGTCAAGCCAAAGTGACGCTGAAGTACGGTGTCGAGGCAGCGATCCGCCAAGCCATCCCCGAGATTGGTGCGATCCTGGACGTGACCGATCACGCAGCAGGACGCAATCCGTACTTCGCAGCGCAAGGCCACTAGTCGCCGCAGACAGCCTGATCCGTTTTGCGGGAGTTCTCATGAAGGGACCGTTCGAGCGACTGAAGTATGACCTGCGCCGTGTTTGGGAGTGTCCCGAGTGTCATCACAAGGAACGAGCCGACGGCACGGTGACGACTCTCGTTTGCCGCTGTCAAGCGCAGAAGGATCCGCTCAACCGCGTTGTCATGAAGCTTGTGGAAGACCGAATCCAGCGGCGGTTTCCGGCCTTTGTCCCACCGGTCGAAGTGAAAGAAATAGACGCCGCAGTTGTTGTCCCACCTGAGGAAGAAGTCACGCCGCTGGCCGAGGAGCCAGCTGACGATTCGCCGAGCGAATAATGGGCACGCAGCTGGCATGTGACTTACGCGGCACGCCGAACCTGAATGCGGTGTCGAGCCGTTCGCGGCCTGTTGTGAATTGCGTTCTGTCTTTTCAGAGCGAGGTGAAACAAAGCTTCTTGTCTTTCGAGCTGTGCTTGTTCTCGTATCACTTGTACGTACTCCGCTCCCAGAAATAGCACGCTACTCGCATAGTAGGTCCACAGCATTGCGGCCAGCACCGAACCGACGATGCCGTACGCACTGTAGTCTGACATGGTGAAATAGGTCGCCAGTAACAGACGTCCGAATTCCCATGTCGCGGCTGCCAGCAGCCCTCCGCGTGCCGCGTGCAACCAGCCCACCGGGATCTTGGACAAACACTTGTAGATCGCCGTAAAGACGCAGGCGTTGAGGCCGATACTGAGCGCGACTTCGGCAAGTCGCCAGAGTATCGGCGCAATGTGCCAGTGTTCGCTGCTGAAGTGCATGACGGCGTTCAATGCGAGACTGGAAAAGAAAAATAAGGCGACAACACCGCCAAGACTGAAGAGCACCACGAAGGCCTTGACGCGGTGGGCGACCTCGCGACGGGCTGCGGAGACATAGCCGTCGAAGGCAGGTGAATCGATCTTCCATATCTTGTCGAAGGCGCGTTCAAACTGAGCGAAGACCGCCATCGCAGCCACGACCAGTCCGACCATCGCCAGTGGCCCGCTCAACAATGCCTGTGTTTCAATCTGCTGGAATGCCGCGTTTACCTGCCTCGCGACGTCGTCGGTTGTTTCCTGAGCAATCACCGTCAGCACGAATACTTCGGAGCTTTGTCCGAAGGGCGTAAATCGCAGGAAAA
>CAUJKL010001057.1 GCA_963204995.1 Planctomycetota bacterium
CGGAGAAAGCAGAACCACCATGATCGAACCTACAATGCGAACTCTTCTTACGCTGCCTTGGCGAGCGCCCGCTCAACACGCGCGCTGACCGCGTCAGCGATTTCGGCTAAAATGCCCTTCGAATGTTCGCTTATTTTGGGACTAGCCGACCAGGACGCTCGGCGGAGACTAGCTTTCTATGGAACCATCTTCGGTCGCACATTCAATGCGACCTTTTTGTTGCTAGCTTGCGATGTTGACCAAAGACTCACATCTTGGACTTGGTGTCTACAGCCTCGGTGATGCTGCGCGCATTGTTGGCGTTTCTAGCAGGCGGTTGCGACGTTGGTTGGATGTGGACGCTGGCATAGTTCGCGGATGGGTTGCCGATCCGGAAGACGACGATACTGTTTCGTTTCTGGAACTGATGGAATTGTTGTTTATCCGAAAGTTCCGGCAAGAGAACGTGTCCCTTCAGGCGATTCGGAAGGCGTCGGAGGCGGCATCGCGAATGTTCAACACCAACTATCCATTTGCCGTGAAGAAATTCGATACGGACGGCAAGACGATCTTTGCTACGCTCCAAAAGCAAGTTGATAGCGCCGACGCGGAGTTGATTGAAGACTTGCAGCGCGGCCAATACGTATTCAGCCAAATCGTGAAGCCGTTTTTCCGAAAACTGGAGTACGGGAATCAAGAAGCTCTTCGGTATTGGCCTCTGTTCAAGAAAGGTCGCGTCGTGTTAGATCCAGAGCGTCAATTTGGAAAACCGATCGATTCGGAAACAGGCGTTCCTACTAGCGATCTCTATGATGCTGTGCGCGCGGGCAGTGGGCAGGATACCGCTGTGGTTGCCAAGTGGTTTGATGTGCCATTGAGGGCAGTTGAACAGGCCGTCATTTTTGAACAATCTCTTGCGTGAAGTACTTCTTTGACGCGTGCATTTCGGCGAGATACGCGCACATGTTAACGGCGCTAGGTGTAGATGCTGTAGCGCAGCGCGACGAGCTGCCTGAGAACACTAAGGACGTTGCCCTTTTTGCCTTTCTCGCCGGGAGTGACTTTGTGTTCATTTCGCAGGACAAGCGTCAGCTAACTAGAATCGCAGAAGCCCGCGAACTCAAGAACGCTGGCATATCAGCGATTTACTTCGAGCCATTCTGGAACAGGTTGCAGTTTTGGGACCAAGCGACATGGCTCGTTAAACACTGGCGCACGATATCGCAGTTTTCCGAAGCGGTAGAACGCGGCACCGTCGGGGCGATCAAACAACGAGGAAAAATCCATGTCATCAACTTCTGAGCGAACTGACAACCGTAAGACACTACCATCGTCGGGAGAGTATTCCTCGTGATTCGCCACATCGCCGTTGCCTGTTTATCTTCTGTTTTATTGGCCTCTGCTGCCGGATGCTGGTCGCGTTCCGAGCAGGAAGTCGTCGTATATACGGCACTCGATCGCGAGTTCTCCGAGCCGATCTTGAAGGATTTCCAAGCGGCCACAGGCATTCAAGTGCTCGACAAATACGATGTCGAGTCGACCAAGACCGTGGGGCTCGTGAGTGCAATCATTCAAGAGCAGAGTCGCCCGCGCTGCGACGTCTTTTGGAACAACGAGATCCTGCACACGCTGCGATTGAAGAAGCTGGGGTTGCTGGACGTTTATCATTCGCCAAACGCCGATTCGTTTCCCGCGAACTACCGCTCATCGACTGGCGAGTGGTATGGACTGGCGGCTCGAGCACGCGTGTTGATCGTCAACACCGAACTCGTCCAGCCAGACGCGTTGCCAACCTCGATCCATGACTTAACCAATCCGAAATGGAAGGGACAGGTCGGCATTGCAAAGCCGCTGTTCGGAACAACGGCGACGCACGCGGCGGTCTTGTTCGCAACGTGGGGCGACGAGCGGGCGACGGAGTTCTTCCGCGCAATCCAGCAAAACGCCGAAGTCATGTCGGGCAACAAGCAAGTCGCGACCGCAGTCGGCCGCGGGCAACTCGCATTTGGCATCACCGATACCGATGACGCGATCATCGAAATCGACAACGGCATGCCGGTCGCCATCGTGTTTCCGGATCAAGCCGAAGGCGAACTCGGCTCGCTGTTCATTCCCAATAGCTTGTGCATCATCAAGGGCAGTGCAAACACCGCGAACGCCAGGCGGCTGATCGATTATCTGCTCGCACCGGAAGTCGAAACACGACTCGCCACCGGACCCAGCGCTCAGTTCCCTATCAACACAAACGTCGCCACCGAATCGCGAGTTCTCGCCGATCGGCCAATCCGCTGGATGGAAGTTGACTTCGACGCAGCGGCCGAGAGTTGGGACAAGGCTGCGGAAATCCTCCGCGAGATCTTTGTGTCGGTCGATTGACAATAAATTGGGTATCACTGCTGGCATGAAATTGAGTGCCACTGCTGGCATGAAATTGGGTGCCACTGCTGGCTTGCCCAGCAGTGCTTCCTGCTCGCACTTGGCACTGCTGGACGAGCCAGCAGTGGCACCCCGCACTCCGGCGCACTTCGCGGCTGTTATAATCGAATCAGTTGGACGCAAGCGAGTGTAGCGAAAGGTTAAGATCATGTCTTATGCGAAATACCCACCGGAAGAAGTCGAATCTCGCGGCGAGGAAATCTACGAGCGGCAGATTCGGCGAAAGGTGGAAGCGGGAGACAGAGGCAAGTTTGTCGTGATCGACATCGAGACCGGTGAATACGAAATTGACGAAGATGATTTGCAGGCGACAAAACGAGCGCTGGCGAAGCGTCCAGCTGCCATTCTCTACGGAGTCCGCGTCGCATATCCGACGGCATACACGTTGGGCGGGCATGTCGCGATGGAACAGGAATGATCAACGGCAACATACGCAATCGCGAAGCAATCATCGAACTCGAAGTGACCGACCCTGGCCAATCGGTTCAACAAGTCGAAGCCGTAATCGACACGGGCTATAATGGCTATCTCACTCTTCCATACGACTTGGTGACCGCATTGAAGTTGCCGTTTGCAGGTCACCGACGAGGAACGCTCGCCGACGGGAGCGTCACCCGCTTGGACGTTTATCTGGCGAGCGTTGTTTGGCATGGGCGACAGAAGGACGTACTGATTTCGCAAGCAGCCGGGACGCCACTAATTGGTATGTCTCTGCTCGCGGGAAGCTGTCTGAAGATGAATGTTATTGACGGTGGCGACGTGTCCATCGAAGAGTTGCCGAACCGCGCCTAACGCTTCGCTGAGTTTCGATAGCGGGTCGCTGCTCAAGGCTTACCAACACGTATGAGTGACGCGTCGATGGAATCCGTGTGATCGGTCGCTATGTTTTGCGTTGCGTATTGGCGTCCGCGAGCGACGATCGTATCACTGCAAGTTGTGGCAACGCGTAGTCAAAGTCATCGTCATCGGTAAGGGCGATCTGTGGTGGTTTGGCCAGTGCGGCACAGTGTTCTGGGCCGACACAGCAATCACAACCGGTGAAGTCGTCGCCGATCCGATAGTGTGAGAACGTCGAGTAGAGCGTCTTGAGTGCGTCTTCCATCGGCGTCCTGGTCAAATTGTGATCGACCTTGATCATACTCAAGCCACGGGACTTGCCGCAACTTGTCACTTCGCCTGCAACCGCATCGCTCCGTCCAGTCGCAGCACGGCACCGTTCAGCATGGGGTTCTCGATGATGTGTTGAGCAAAGGCTGCAAATTCGGCGGGATCGCCCAATCGAGTTGGGAAGACGGTCTGGGCGTTGAGCGACTCTTGGATGGCCTGAGGTGCGGTGGCGATCATTGTCGTGTTGAAGACGCCGGGAGCAATCGACACGACGCGAATGCCGAATTGTGCTAGTTCACGTGCGATGGGGAGCGTCATCGATGCGACGCCGCCTTTCGATGCAGCATAGGCGGCTTGGCCTAGCTGTCCTTCGAATGCGGAAACCGACGCGGTGTTCACGATCACGCCACGCTCACCCTGTTCGTTCGGTTCCGACGTCGACATAGCCTGAGCGGCGAGTCGCAGCACGTTGAACGTGCCAATCAGGTTGATCTGAATCACGCGCGCGAACAGCTCCAGATTATGCGGTCCGTCGCGACCGACAACGCGCGACGCGCCGAGGATTCCCGCGCAGTTGACGACTCCCTGTAAACCACCAAACGTTTTCACACCAGCGGCGATTGCGGATTCGACTTGTTCGGTCGACGTCACATCGGTACGAATAAACAGGACTTGTGGGCCAAGGTCGTCCATCAAAGTTCCGCCCACCGCATCGTTGATGTCGCAAGCGATTACGTTTCCGCCTTGCTCGACGAATCTGCGGACACACGCCTCGCCGAGTCCCGAACAACCGCCCGTCACCAAAAACGTGTTGCCAGCAATTCTCATCGTGCGTCTGCTCCCTTAGTGTCAGCGATTGCTTCGCGGAGCAATCCGTTAATATCGTGAGTGGCGTTGATGTCGGCAGCCAGATCCGGATGAGCGAACAGCCGGACTCGTTTCACAAAGTCATCGAACTGCTGGCGTGCCAACGTGCGGACGACCGGCGAGACATCGCCGAGTTGCCGGTAACAGCCTTCCTTCGAGTAATGCACTTCGATGTCGAACTCGACTTCCAGTTTGATCGGAGGAGCATCGAACAGGATCTCGTGCGGCGCGACGCGACGGCCAAGTTCACGGCTGAGGAGATTCGTGAAATGCTCGGCACACGAAACTAACCACGGATACGGGCGACGAGCGAGTTGGTCGTAGATATCTCGCTCTTGAAAGTAGCTGTACTGCGCCAGGCGTTTGTAGAGTCGGCGAACCGGGCCGAACAATCCGTCCAGCAGTTCGTTGGCTGGCCCGGTGCCCGCGGCCTGCACCAGTTCTTCAATCATCTGATGCTCGTGTTGCCGAAACAGCGAATCGAGATCGAGATCGGCATAAAGCAGATAGAAAGCTCGTTGTAGCATCGCGGTCGCGGAACGAACCGAGTGGTGCCAATAGACTTCGCTGAACATGACATAACGAGCAAAGACCATCATCTCGGCGGCCGTGCGGCCTTTCTCGGATATCGCCAAACCATCGCCCGCCTCGTTCAAACACAAGCTGCCGATCAGGCGTTGCTGATCGAAGTTCTGGCCGTAGGGAACGCCCGCATGCAGGCTGTCGCGAAACAGGTAATCCATCTTGTCGACGTCGATCGGACCCGACAGCATGTCGTGCAAGATGCAGGACTTGGCGTCACGCGGCTTCTCGGACAACAAAGCGACGACTTCGCGAGGATGGATGCCCCAATCGTCCCGCAGCGCGTCGGCGATCTCGCCTTCCAGCAGAAAGCTGTTCGCAAACAGCTCGTGATCCGGAACGCCGACGAGATCCAAATCTTCAATCGGGTGGCAGAACGGCCAGTGTCCGAGATCGTGCAGCAGCGCGGACGCGATGAACACTTCGGCATCATGCACCGAGATCGCTTCGGTGAATCGTTCGTCGTAGGAGAGCCGCTTGAGATACAGCAGCGCCATGCGATAAACACCCAGCGAGTGTTCGAATCGCGTGTGATGCGCCGCGGGATAGACCAGCGAGACAAGTCCCAGTTGACTGATGCGCGATAGACGGCGGAACTCGGCCGTATCGATGATCTGTCGGACGCGCTTCGTGAGCGGCACGTCGAGTTCCGGTGGGATGCGCAGCAGTTGCTGCCGTGCGTCCAACCCCTGAATCTCGGGAATCTCTCCGATGGTGCTGGACACGTCCAATGTAGCCTGTGTGTCAAAGGTTTGTGTCAAAGGGGTCGGGAGTCTTTTTCGGCCGGTGTCGCTACTATTTGAAAGTTGTTCGTCCGAAAAAGGCT
>CAUJKL010001058.1 GCA_963204995.1 Planctomycetota bacterium
GTGCGAAAGTCGCGTGACTCGTTCGGCAACCGAACCGACCAACAAGCGCTTGATGCCGCGACGACCATGCGACGGCATGACGATCAACTGTGCGCGGATCGCGTCTGCGTGTTCGGCGATCCGATGACCGGGATCGCCAAATTCGACGCACAACTTCAGGTCGGCATACTTCTCATCCGCCAGAGACGCTTGGAGTTCTTTAATCGCGGCGTTGCGCCACTTCGAGTGATCGATCGCCTCGCCGAGTGCGTCGGGGTGCGACGAGTGCGGTTCGTGAAGGATTCGCAGCACGTGAATGCGGTTAGCCGAAGCGGCGATTTGCAACGCGACATCGACAGCGGCCAAAGACTCCGCAGACATGTCGACCGGTACCACGACTGGCCCGTCGGAAAAGCGGGTCATCGGACGTCCTCCTCATTAAGAAGCCTTGTGTTCATCGAAACTCGGTCGAATCCATTTCGTACACCAAGCAATTGTTAATCGGTCGACACGAAACCCGGCAGTTGCTTATCCGCTTCTGGTACAAACTCGAACACTCGAACGTGCATCTTCGCACGCCATCGACTAACGTTCGCCACGTCTCAGGTACGCGAACAGATCAACAACCTCGTCGCGCGTGAGTGGCTCCAGCAGCCCATCTCGCATGACCGACTTGCGACGTGGCACCGCCTCGTCAATCGCGCTGCGATCGATGCGCTTTTTCTCGGCGTTGGCCTGCAAGACGATCAACTGATTGCCGTCGTTGGCAGTCACTCCCGAATAGGTTTCACCGTCTCGCGTGCGAACTTGAATGGTCGTGTATTGATCCGCAACCGCTTGCGACGGGAAAACGATCGCTTCCACCAGCTCCTTCAACTGATATCGCTGTCGAATATTCGTCAGGTCGGGCCCCAACGCTTCACCGCGAGCGCCGTATCGATGGCACTTGTTGCATAAAGCCTTTTCGAAGACCTTCGCGCCGCGCTCTGGGTCGCCAAGATCTGGTGACGGCGAGAGGAGTTTGACCAGTTCCACCGCCTTATGTCGACTGTCGGGCAAATCAACCGGCAAAGTTGGTGGCGGCAATTCGGGATGCGTCTTGTCGAACCATGCTTGCCAAGCCGCGAGCGCGTCTTCGGGAGCCACTCCATCATCGATCGCTTCGCCCGTCCAAAGACGTAGCACACGTACCGCTTCTTGACTGTCGGGCGATCCCAGTCGCAGCCCGGCCAGAATCACTTCACGTTGCCACTGCGGTTTCGTGCCCCGCTCGTTAAACTGTTGCAAGGCTCGCAGGACGTCCCGAGCCGCTTCACCATCGACTAGCGGGACTGCCCGGACAAGTAACCGCCAATCGGCAGGTCGCCGACGTTGTGTGAGCGCGAACCTGGCGATCTCGTGAGCCACGTGGTGCCGCCGCTCGGGAGCCGCCTCGAAGACCTCGTGCAAGTAGCCCAGCGATCGCGAATCGCCCGTCCGCGCCAGCACCGTGAGTAACTTCCTGGCGATCGGGTCACGCTCGACGCGCGGTTTGGTGGAAAGCTGCCGATCAATCTCGCGCAACTGTGCGAGATCGCTCGGTTCCATAATCTTCGGCAACTTATCGAGAAGCGCAAGCGCGGCATCGGCGTCGGCGAGTGCGGCAACTATCTGATCGATCGATGGGGGCGGCGGCTCTGGTTGCGGAGCTTCTTCCGTTTCGGCTCTGCTGGCAGTCAAAAAGGTAGACAATGTCAGTGTGTAAACAAGTGCGCTGAGCAACGTTGGCTTGTGCGGGGCTCGCAATTCTCGCATGATCATTTTCCTCTTCCTTGTCAAAATCGCCTACAGGCACAGCACGCCCACGGCAGAGAAAGCAAATTATATACCGACGACCGAGACGGTTGTGGGCTTCGCACAGATTCCGCCGGGACGGGAATCAGCGCGGACCTCGCTCACGCTTCGGGTTGCGATCAAGGCCGGAAATCGCAGGGTTCTGAAATGAAACGTTTCAACTGGACGGGGACGCGAAAAAGCCGCGTCGCTTCGCATGCGTTGCGAGCGACGAAGCGCCTGTCGTGATTTCTCGACGCCCTTACTACTTCAACGAACCAAGAAACGCCAGCAGATCGGCGACTTGTTGCGCTGTCATGTCGCGGAGGAGCAGTTCGGGCATGAGTGACTTCGGTTGCGTGGCGAGTTGCTCGACGTCGTCTGCGGGTATGTGAACCAACATGTTTGTCGCGTCGCGGAGAACGACTTCACTGTCGTCCTTGCTGACAAGCAATCCGGTGACGACGCGACCTGATGTTGTTTCGACAAGATACGTCAGGTACTTGGCATCGATCCGTTTCGACGGTTCGAGAATCGTTTCGAGCAGCTCCGAGCGTGGGTACTTCTTGCCGATCGTCGTCAGGTCTGGACCGACTTCCTTGCCTTCCTGGCCGATACGGTGACAATTCTGGCACGACACGCCAGCCGTGTTGAAGAACACCTGCTTGCCTCGTGCCTCGTCACCGGGCAGAGAGAGAATCTGGTCCAGCTGGACAACGCTGCCCAAGCGCTTGACGCGTTGCTCCGGTGGAAGGAAACGCTCGAACAGATCGCGGACGCTGACGTCGTTGTGCTGCGCGGCTTGCTGGATGGCCAGCGAAACGACTGCGTCGGAAAGCGATTCGTGATCGACGGCTCGCATCAGCAGCAGTGCTCCGCTGGTGGTTGATAACAGCTGCTCGACGAGTTTCGCTTGATCCGCCGGATGGTGTGCAGTACTCAGTTGTTCAAGTGCGACCAACGCCTCCGAATGCACCTTTACAGCTGGCTCGTCAGGCGGCAGCTGGCGTATCCATTCGTCGATCAAATTGACGCCAGCCATGTCCACTTCGGTCGACCCAATGTGCGGCATGTGACCTCCACCGAGCTTGACCATGCGATACAACAGCACTGAACGGAATGGATCTCCGGGCGCGATAACCTGAGCGGTGTGAATGCCGAACGTCCCCTGCGTCGGTCGAACGCCAAGCATGTTCGACTCGCTCAACGGGATGTCGTAATGCATCTTGGACAAAACCGCACCGCCTGCATGTTGGCGATGGCAGTGGGCGCAGTTGACTTGCAGATACGCACGGGCTCGGCTTTCGATATCGGCGGACGGATCGTGTGGGTTAGAAAGCCGAGGGCGTTTGTCCGCTTCGATCGGTTTCGCGATCAAGTGAATGTGGGCGAACGTTTCGAGTTGCGATGCCCTGACTTGGCCGTATGCGTGATCCCTATTGAGTTGCGGCGTATTAAAGGCCAACGGCGGCCCCGACCATTTGTTATGGCAGCGCTGACATTCGGCGCGGCCGGAGAACCGCCAAACCTGCTTGCGCGTGCCGCCAGCAGCTGCCGGATCGATAACGTCGAAGGTGCGTTCCGCCCCGGCAGCCTCGACTAAGGTGGCGTCGGATTGCTCATCGTTCCACTCGTAGGTGTAAGGTATCCAATCGATCCCATCGAAATGGAGAAGTTGCGTTTCGATGCGACGACGCGTGGCGGGATGGTCTTGCTCCATGTCGAGCGACAACGTCTTTACGAGTACCGAATCTTTCGGAAACGACCACGTCGCGCCTTCGGCCTTGATCGACAGGTCGTTCGGCACGGCGACGACCCGCTCGGCGACGGCATGGTCTGCCCACGGCTCGGCGTTGATCGAGTAGGCGATAACTCCCGGCACCGGTGACTGCTCGGCGACCGACGAGAACAGTCCGGTCTCGCTGAGCTTTCGTGGGAACGTACTTGAATGATCCTGCATTGGGTTCGGGATGAGACGGTGGATCGTTCCGGCCGTGTGATCCAATACGTAAAACTCGCCCTCGTGGTCATCGCCGAAGCCGACGACGCGGTGGGTTGTGTCGGCGAGTTCCCGATGGTCGACCACTTTTCCATTCTCGTAACGGAAGCCCCAGAATTTTCCCGTGTCGTAGTCGCCGTAGATATGCGTTCCGTGAAGCTCTTTGAGCCGCGAGCCATAGTACGTCAAGCCGTCCGTAATCGACGACGACTCGGTGTGCGGATGTTCGATCGTGGGCGGGAGAATTGGTGTCGGCCCGCGCGTCCATTCGGGATGCGTCGGGTGCCAGCCTTCCGTCACGGCCCAACCGTAGTTACCGCCGCGTTCGATGCGATTCAGCATTTCCCATAACTCCCAACCGACATCGCCCACCCACAGGTCGCCGGTTTGCCGATCGAAACTCATGCGCCAGGGATTGCGCAGACCGTAGGCCCAGACCTCGCCGCGAGCGCCGTCCAGCTTGACGAACGGATTGTCTTCGGGAATCCGATAGTTCTTTCCATCGTCTGCATGATCGACATCGATACGAAGAATGGACGACAGCAAATTGCTGAGATCCTGCCCGGCTCGCAATGGGTCAGGCGGGTTGGCCGGGCCAGCGTCTCCTGTCGAAATATAGAGATAGCCGTCGAGACCAAACTTCAAGCTGCAACCGTTGTGGCCGCCGGATAACCAAGTGAGCAGGGTCGTTTCAGTCGCCACGTCAATCGTCGGCGGGTCCGTGTCCCGCATCTGAAACCGGGCGACATGGGTCCCGTCTGGCATCTCCGCCGCTTTGATATAGCAGACATAACAGAACCGGTTGCGTGCAAAGTCTG
>CAUJKL010001059.1 GCA_963204995.1 Planctomycetota bacterium
GTGGGAGCACATCGTCTGGCCCCACGAATTCAGGACGACCACGAATTGGATTTTGATATCACTTTATTTTCCCGCTACCTCATCGAGAATCCGCTGAATCCCAGAGTTTTCGGTTCCTGGATCAGGAGTTCTGAGGCTGAACGCGCGGTGCCTATGCCGTACTCTGCCGCACCGGTTGCTCTGGTGCCTTCTGCTTAGGCTGCTGTGGCGCGTCGCCTGATGACGCCAATACTGTGATGATAATTACCACGACCACCAGACCCGCAGCAATCGCGCCCCAAGCCCAAACCGGGAACGGTGGTTTATTCGACGATCTAGAAGCCTTAGCCGATCGACTGCCACGACCCCGGACTCGCGAGGCGACGGATCGTTCGGCTTCGATACCCAAGTTGATTGTCCCGCTGTCGTCGTAAGGAGTTGAAGGAGCCGAAGGAGTGTTATCCTCGATGATCTGGACTTCAAGCACATCGTCCAGGTTTTTCGCGTTTGTTCGACCGATCACCGTCCCACGTGCTTTGTCCGTGGCGGTGTCTTCGAGCGCAGGATCGAACGGCGAAATCTTGCCGACTGGCGTTGGCGACTGCGGCAGTGTGTTAGCACTCGTCGGGAAAGCCCCGCTCGCGGGAGTGCCGACACTTGCACTCTCGTGTCCTGCGATCGCTTGCCCGACGGGGACAGTTGCGGCACTGGACCGACTTGCTTCCATCTCCGCTACGGCGACCGCTTCTTTCTGACGCGTGAGCCACGACTCCAGCGCGGCCGCGACTTCGCTGCAAGATTGAAAGCGGTCGTCTGCTTTTTTCTGGATCATCTTCACGCAGATATCGACCAAGTCGCGTGGACAGTCGGGGCGATCATCACGGATATCAGGCGGCATTTGCGTTTGATGCCGTGCAATCCGTTGGGCCAGAGTGCCTTCATTGAACGGAGCGTGTCCGGTGAGTGCAAAATAGAAGGTGCAGCCGAGTCCGTAAATGTCGGCGCGGCAGTCGACTTCGTGGCTGTTGATCGCTTGCTCGGGAGCCAGATAGTCTGCGGTTCCTAATACGTTTTCGTTGTGAAAAACTGTCAGCGATGCGTTTTCATCTTCCGAGAACAATGCCAAGCCAAGATCGAGAATCTTGACGACGCCCTCTTCGTCGACGAGTAGATTCGCCGGTTTAACGTCGCGGTGAATCAACCCTTCCCCGTGAGAGTACGCCAAGCCGCGCGCGGCTTGCGTCATGTAGTCGGCGGCCTTCGTGTAACTCAGCGCACCTTGTTCGTTCACGATGTTCTGAATGTCTTGGCCCTTCACGTACTCCATCACGAGATAGTGCGTGTCGCCTTCGTTGTCGACATCGTAGGCTCGCACGACGTTCGGGTGTTCGAGCGAAGCGGTGGCTTGAGCTTCGCGATGGAATCGCTCCAGGTAGGACGAATCCTTCACGCGGCTCTTCGGCAAAACTTTGATGGCACGCTGACGCCGCATTAGCACATGCTCTGCCAGATAGACACTGCTCATGCCCCCAGTTCCGATATGCCCCAGCAGTTTGTATTTGCCGAGAAAGAATCCCTTGTGCTTGCGATCGAACAGCTTGGTGCAGTGCCAATCGGTCAGCAGTCCAGCTTGGACCAAGTAATCGGCAACGACCTTTGTGTCAGTTGGCAACTGGTCGTCGTGATCGGCTTTGCACTTTAGCAGCGTGGCACGAAGCTTGTCGGGATCTACCAACTGGCTTCGTTGAACGAGTTCGAGAAAGTTCTTTACGCTGGGCGTGGCCATTCGATTGTGGACCGCCGGAGGGCACTACTGGTAACCGCTAATAAGAAACTCAGCGGACGTCGCATAAGTTACAGGGTATCAAGTATAGGGAGAAGATACCAGTTTTGGTATCAATCCGTAAAGCTGTCGCCGGTTGTGTTTGGTCAGAGATTTGCCAGAATCTGAGACTGCTCGCCACAGCACTTCCGTCAGCCAGCCACGAGACACAGGTTTGTATGTCGACCCACGAAACGATCCTCTACACGCGCCAGGGCTGTCATTTGTGCGATGAAGCTCGCGAGATTCTCGTGCAGCATGGTCTGACCCCGGTGTCTGTGGATATAGACGCTGACCCGGAATTGGTGGCGAAGTATACCGAATGTGTTCCTGTCATTGTTATCGACGGGCACGAACGATTCCGTGGTCGAGTAAATGAAGTTCTGCTCCGACGATTGCTGGGCGGACGTTAGCACTTACGGGGTACAGGCTGGTGGATTGCTTCGGAATTTTCGCCAAGTTCTGGGAGCCCGGCAAAGTTAAGACTCGCTTGGCGGTCGCGCTAGGACCGGATTCGGCAAGCCAGATCTATCGTCTTTTTGTCTCGACGTTGGTGTCACGATTCCGGGGCTGTGCCGATTCTCGCGTTATTTATTTCACCCCCCAAGAGCAGGCGGACGCTTTTGCCTCGCTCGCCGGTGTGGGTTGGATTGTTAGGCCACAGACGCAGGGTGACCTCGGCACGCGGATGACGTCGTTTTTCGAGGACTGTTTCCACGAGGGAGCCGATCGGGTCGTGCTGATCGGCTCCGATAGCCCGACGCTGCCGGTCGAGTATGTCGAATCCGCATTCCGTGTGCTCCGCGAGACCGATGTCGTGTTGGGGCCAACTGACGATGGCGGCTATTACTTGGTCGGTCTATCGCGAAACGCACCAGAGATCTTCAAGAACATCCATTGGAGCACGTCGTGCGTCTGGGAGCAGACAGTCGCAAGGATCGGCGAGTTCCAGTTGTCTTATCAATCGCTGCCGCAGTGGTACGATGTCGACGAACTGACAGATTTAATGCGTCTGCGCGACGAACTGCTAGAGATTTCCCACGACGACGCGACACTAAACGCCTTGCTCGCCGCCATCGACCGAGCTATTTGAGCTGGTTCGAGATGTCGATTAGGTGGCGTTGCAGCCTGCCGCAGACTGGCTATATTGGTGGTTTGCCTTGCAGCTAGTCAGTGCAAGGGGTACGTTCTTGCAGCGAGACTGAGGAAGTTCCGATGGCACGCGTCTGTGAAGTTTGTGGAAAAAGCACCCAGGTTGGCAATAGCGTCGAGCTTCGCGGTAAAGCGAAGTATCTCGGCGGTGTCGGTACCAAGGTGACGGGAATCACACGCCGAAAATTCAAGCCGAACTTGCAGCGCGTCAAAGTGACGACTCCAAATGGCACCAACAAGACGATGAAAATCTGTGTCGCCTGCTTGCGAAGCGGTGCCATCAAGAAAGCCGTCCGTGCGAAGCCCTTTGCGGTGCCGGGACAAGGCAAACCAAAGGCGAAGGCCACCTGATCATGGGCCTCTCCCGTGATGAAGTCGCTAAAGTTTCTCTGCTGGCGCGGTTGCGCTTCAACGAGGAGGAACTGGATACGTTGACGACACAGCTCGGGCAGGTCGTCGAGTATATTCGTCAGTTGGAAGAACTCGACACGGAATCGGTTCAGCCGATGGCCCATGTCGAAGACGCTCAGAATGTTTTCGCGGATGATGTTCCGCGGCCTAGTCTTGATCGCGAAGACGCCTTGGCGAACGCTCCCAAGCGGGACGATGAATGCTACCGAGTGCCTGCGGTCTTAGGTGAGTGATCCAGGACTGGGCAACTCCGCCTTACATCAGTTATCAATGAAAGTCTTGTTATTTCAGCACGGTACTAGCGACCAACGGAAGCGGGTCATTTCGAACCGAGCGATAGCCCGTATTGGCTGCGGCCCCGCCGCCCTACAAAGCTTGGCATCATGTCAGTTCTCGAATCTTCTGCGACCGAGTTACTTGCGGAACTGACAGCCGGCAATGTCACCGCTACGGAGCTGACGCAAGCCTATCTCGGGCAGATCGAGAAGCACGACGGCGCGATCGGAGCTTTCTTGAACGTCGATGCCGAGCGAGCCTTGTCTCAAGCCAAAGCCATCGACGAGCGGCGGCGGGCGGGCGAGAAACTCGGATTGTTGGCGGGCTTGCCAGTCGCCGTGAAGGATATCTTCTGTACTAAAGGTTGGACGACGACTTGTGGTTCGCGAATGCTCGAACACTTCGTGCCACCTTACGACGCGACGGTCATCAGCAAGCTCATCGCAGCCGACGCCGTGTTGATCGGCAAGACGAACATGGACGAGTTCGCCATGGGCGGCTCGACGGAGAACTCGGCATTCAAGCAGACACATAATCCGTGGGGACTCGATCGCACGCCTGGCGGGTCGAGCGGTGGGGCCGCCGCCGGCGTCGCCAGTTCGATGGCACCGCTGTCGATCGGCACAGACACCGGCGGTTCGATCCGACAGCCGGCTGCGTTCTGCGGGGTGACCGGCATGAAGCCGACCTATGGTCGAGTCAGTCGCTACGGCCTCGTCGCGTTTGCGAGTAGTCTCGATCAAGCCGGTCCGCTGGCCAAGACCGCCGAAGACGTTGCACTGCTGCTTGAGGTGATCGCCGGTCACGATCCATTGGATTCAACCTCTGCGAATGTGCCGACTCCGTCCTATACGAGTAGCGTCCGGCAACCACTCAAGGGCTTGCGATTGGGATTTGCTCGCGAGCACTTCGGTGACGGATTGGATCGTGAAGTGGAAGCTGCGGTACGTGAGGCGATCAAGGTCTACGAGTCGCAGGGAGCCACCGTTCACGAGGTCTCGCTGCCGCACAGCAAGTACGCCATCGCAACGTATTACATCATCGCACCGTGCGAAGCTTCGAGTAATCTCGCTCGCTATGACGGCGTGCATTATGGTTATCGCACCGACGAAAAGGTGATGCTCGCCGAGTTGGCGGAAGAACGAAAGGAGTTGGAAAGGGCAGGGGACTCGGCGAATTTAGCGGCCCTGGATAGCTCGCTCGTTCGCATGTATCGCAAGACTCGCTCCGAAGGCTTTGGCGCGGAGGTGAAACGCCGCGTGATGTTGGGCAGCTACGCGTTGAGTGCCGGCTACTACGATGCCTACTACGTGAAAGCGCTTAAGGTCCGCCGGCTGATTCGTGAAGATTATGATGCCGCGTTCAAAGACGTTGATCTGATCATCGGTCCGACAACTGCGACACCGGCATTCAAGCTCGGCGAGATGAACGAAGACCCACTGGCCATGTACTTGCAGGATTTGTATACCGTCAGCGCGAACCTGGCCGGCATTGCAGCAATCTCGGTTCCTTGCGGGATCACCCAAGCCGGCTTGCCCATTGGTCTGCAATTGCAAGCCGCACCCTTCGCAGAAGAAAAACTACTCCGAGCCGCTCACATGTTTCAGCAGGCGACGGATTGGCACACGAGGAAACCTACGTGATTCACCAAGGGTGCCACTGCTGGCTCGTCCAGCAGTGCCGACACACTGCTGGGCAAGCCAGCAGTGGCACCCCGCACCCCGATTTGCCAGCCGTGGCACCAGAATTTGCCGTGGCACCAGAATTTACAGCCGTGGCACTCGAGTTTACAGCTGCGGCACCCGAACTTAGCAGAGTGCTAGTTACATGAACCACAAACCGTACGAAATCATCATCGGCTTGGAAGTCCATGTGCAGCTGCAAACACAGTCGAAGCTGTTCTGCCGCTGCAGCACGACGTTCGGCCAAGCACCGAACACGCAGACTTGTCCAGTGTGCATTGGCATGCCCGGTGCGTTGCCGGTGATGAATCGTCGTGCCTACGAGTTGGCGTTAAAAACGGCCGTGGCGTTGAACTTGGAAATCCCAGCGTTCACTAAGTGGGATCGTAAGAACTATTTCTATCCGGACTTGCCGAAGGGCTATCAAATTAGCCAGTTCGATCTTCCGATGTCACAACGCGGCTGGCTTGAGATCAGCGATCCGAAAGCGGCTTTCGAACCGAAACGCATTCGCATCACGCGTGCTCATCTCGAAGACGACGCCGGCAAGAGCATGCATGACGAAGCAGCCGGCAAGAGCGACAGCCGGATCGATTTGAATCGCACCGGCACGCCACTGCTGGAGATCGTCAGCGAGCCTGATATGCGGTCTCCGCAAGAGGCCAAAGCCTACCTCACCGAACTGAAGTTATTGCTCACCTATCTCGGCGTCTCGGACTGCAACATGCAGGAAGGAAGCCTGCGCGTGGATGGCAACATTAACCTGCACATCGACACGCCCGATGGACAAATTGCAACCCCAATCGCCGAAGTAAAGAACATGAACAGCTTCCGTGCCGTCGAGCGCGCCATGGCTTACGAAGCGGAACGACAATACGACGTCTGGTGCGAGAACAAGATCAAGCTCGGTGATAAACCCGGCGGGCACAAGACGACTCGCGGTTGGGATGACGGGCGACAGCTGACCGTCAAACAACGCGAGAAGGAAGAGTCGAGCGACTATCGCTACTTCCCCGACCCGGACTTGTTGCCCGTCATCGTCACTCCGACAGAAGTCGAGCAAGTTCGCGCACACCTCGGAGAACTTCCAGCCGCGATGCGAACGCGACTCGAAACGACATACGGGATCGATCCGTACGATTCCGACGTTATCGTCAATCAAGGACGCGAGTTAGTCGCCTACTATGAGGAGCTGGCCATCGCAGCCGGTGACGGACGGCGAGCGAGCAATTGGGTCCAGCAGGATGTCCTGCGCAAGCTGAACGAACAGCAGCAATCGATTCGCGACTTCGCGGTGTCGGCGGCGGCGCTGGCTGAGTTGCTGAAGGCCGTCCAAGCTGGCGACCTGGATAACACGCGAGCCAAAGAGGTGTTCGACCAGATGCTTCGTTCGGGAGAATCTGCCGCAGCTGTGATGAACTCGCTGGGCATCGAAAAGGTTGATGCCTCCGCAGCGGAAAGCTTGTGTCGCGAGTTGCTCGAAGCCAATCCGAAGGTCGTCGAAGACTTGAAAGCGGGCAAGATAAAAGCCGTCGGTTCGCTAATTGGACAAGCGAAACAACGGAATCCCAACGTGAACCCCGGTGAATTCAAAGAGCTGTGTTTGAGGATCATCCAAAGCCTGTAGGTTCACGAGTCTTTAGCCACCCCCCACACAATGCCACCTTCGATCATTACGCTGACGACCGATTTCGGACGTGCCGATACTTACATCGCGCAGATGAAAGGTGTCATCCTGTCGATCAATCCAGCCGCAACGATCGTCGATGCCACCCACGAGATTCCGCCGCAAGACATCCTGCGAGGCTCGCAGGCTCTCGGCGAAATGTGGCAGGCGTTTCCAATGGCGACGATTCATGTCGCGGTAATCGATCCCGGCGTCGGCACGTCGCGTGGTATCCTGGCGGCGAAGTGTGATGATCGCCTGTTCGTCTTGCCCAACAATGGCCTGCTCAGCCACGTCCTGCGAGCAAAGCCGTGCGACGAGGTCGTCGAGTTGCGAAATCAGATGTATTGGCGGACAAATATAAGTAGCACGTTTCACGGTCGCGACATCATCGCTCCTGTGGCGGCACATCTGAGTCTTGGCGTTCGACTCGGCAATCTTGGGCCGCCGGCAACCGATGTCATCTTGCTCGACTGTCAGGAGCCTCAGTTTGAGGAGCGGCAATTGATCGGAGAAATTATCAGCATCGATCACTTTGGGAACTTGATCACCAATATTAAAGTGACCCACCTTCGCCAGATCCCGACGACAAAAATCATTGTCCGCTGTAACCAACAGCACATCGACGGACTCAGTCAAACCTATGGAACGCAGTCGACCGGAGCGTTGATCGCATTACTGAGTTCGCAGGGCCATTTGGAGCTGGCTATCGTTAACGGCAACGCCGCGGCTCAATTGGGCGCGCACGTCTCGGACGCCGTCGCAGTCACTTGGTGACCACTCGTCGGGCCGTTCGCGGGTGCATGAACGCATCACCGCGTGATTTGCGGAAAAGTCGGAATTGCCGTCATGTTCCGCACGAGTTCACGACTCTGCGGGAATTCGCAGCCACAAAGGTCGGAGAACGTGCGTTTTTCGGGGATACGTGGGGTAGGCTGTCCGTGGTTGGTTCTAGGTAAATTAGGGGCAAGGATCTCAATATGTTTGGTCGGGTACTCGTAGTTGATGATGATCAATTTGTGCTGTTGGCACTAATGGCGATGCGAAAACGTCTCGGCTGCCACATCGAGGCAGCCAGTAGCAGTCGCCAGGCGTTAGAGAAGCTTCGGACGAACCGCCCGTTCGACGTCGTCGTTTCCGACCGCGATATGCCAGGCATGGACGGCTTGGAGTTTCTAAGGCGATGTCGTGAGCATACCCCGGACATGGTTCGCCTGATGCTCTCCGGCAGCACCGAAGACGCGTTTATCGAGGAAGCCGTTCGTGAAGGGCTCCTCTTCCGCTTCATTCCCAAGCCGTGCTTGCCGCATCAGCTTGCGATCCACGTTGAGGCGGGCTTGGAAGAGCGTCGCCAACGAGCGGCAGTTAGCATTGGATGACGAAGGATTGGGTTCGCGTTTTGATGAAGTGGTAGCCTCAGAACTCCTGATCCGGCGGAAAATACCGTGAACCATAATTCGTGGTCGCCTTGAATTCGTG
>CAUJKL010001060.1 GCA_963204995.1 Planctomycetota bacterium
AAGACTTGGTCCGGCCTACTCACTTGCTGCGCGGTTCGCGATCGTGGAGTTCACCACCGAGGAATTACCGGAGTTACAAACGTACGATCACAGCGACGATTACTTCCGTTTCATGTTTGCCGAGGGCGTCGAGCCCACGAACAATCACAGTGAGCAACAAATCCGCCATTGCGTCATCGATCGCCGCATCACTCAAGGCACTCGCGGCGAAGCCGGCCAACGCTATCACGAACGCATGTGGACGATCATTGCGACCTGCAAAAAGCAGAATCGAAGCATCTTCACATTCCTGATCGAATCCATTGACGCTCAACTCAACAACAAGCCAACCCCAAGCCTGCTACGAACGGCATAATCATGCCGTGAACGGTTACAATTCTCATTTGCATCGCCTCGCCATACGTGGCAAAAACCGTCCGCGACGGATCAAGGAGCAACGGATAGCCGACAACTCCCGTCTCTAGGCCAACTTCTTTCAGAAAGTGCTTGGCCGACCACGATCCGACGGGACATACCAGAGGCGGTCATCGATCCCAGCTCGCACTACTCATCATCGCTATCCGACTCAAGTGCTTTAACTTCGTTCACTTGCTCCGCAAACGAAGGATCTACTTCGAGAAGTTTTGAGAAAACTCGTTCGGCTTCTTCGCGCTGGCCGAGCCGCAGGTGCGTTTGTCCTAATCGTAAATACGCGAGCCCAAACTGGGGATCGAGTTCCAACGCCCGTCCAAAATCAAGAGCCGTGTGCTCGAGTTGCTCTCGCGACGCCTCCTCTTTCAACGATAGCACAGCCTGTCCCCGCGAGAGCAGCAGCCAAGCCAGATCCGCGGTTACGCTTTCGATGATGTCGGTCGGGGCGTAGGCCGCCCGAATGCGTTCGGCGCTCTCAATACCACGATCAAACTCGGCCAATTGATCCGCCGTCTTTTGAAGACAAAACGCGCGCTTCCGGTGAAGTTCGGGCCAGTCGTCCGAGACTTCCAAACCTTCGGTGAGCAAATCGTACGCTGCCCGCCATTGTCGCGCCTGACTGAGTTCCTGCGCGCTTTTTAAGAAGCGGTTGGCCGCGCGTTGGTAAAAATATTCCAAGCCATTCTGATATTGGCGATTGCCGCTGTCCCCCGGTACATAGGCCACGGCCTTTTGGAGATCCGCGAGCGCTCCTTTCCAATCACCCATCGATTCGCGATAGGAGGAAGTCTTTGTCAGACGCGATGCTGTCAGACTGGCGTGGTCAATTGGCTTCGTCCCATCCATTCCTTTCTTCGACGCGGCGATGAAACTCTTCGCTTCACTGCTCTTGTCGAGTTCCATCGCCTTGGCGAACGCCTCTTCGGCCGCCTCTTTCTGTCCAACGAAATAGAGTGTGGTTCCAAGACTCGCGTAAGATGCCAGATTGTCAGGCTGTAAACGAACCAATTCCCGCCACACTTCGATTGACGACAAGGAGTCTTGTTCAGAGCGCAATGCATTGACGAGACGCTTGTTGACATCCACTTTAAGCCCAATGTTCAACTCGCTCTGTCGCGCAGTTGTTTCCTTTGCCGCGCGTTCGTCCGCTTTCTTCAATTCGTCCAGTGCCTCCTGGTAATAGACGATGGCGGGCATCACATCGCCTTTCTCGTAGAAGCAATTCCCCAACTGGGAAGTGACGATCCAGGCGGAATATGGCTGTAATCGACGGGCCGGCAACAGGTGGTCGATGGCCTGATCGTAGTTCTCTTCTTTTATTAATTGAGAGGATCGCGACAAGAACTTGTTGATGGCGTCTAATGCCACGTTCTGTTCTTCTTTTAGACGCGGGACCAATGCATTGAGTGTTGCCCTCGCTCGTGCTGGCTTCGCTTCGGCGTAATAGAGTGAGGCTTTGACAAGTTGCCGAAGCGCCTCGATCTTAATCGGTTTCGGATCGTCAAGTGTCAGCAGCGGATCGTTGACCAACAGCCCGTCTTCATCGTCGAGCACGCGATTCAAGAGTTCGATCAACCCTGGAAGCGTTCCTTGGTCGATGGCGATTTTCTTCTTCGCGTCGTCGTAATGCGAGAAGGCACCAAGTTCCGACTCGACCCGCTTCACTACCTCGACCGACGTGACGCTATTCTGTGCCGACTTTGAGACAAGTTCCTTCGCGAGTGTGTCCGCGGCGAGATGCATGCGCTGTCGTGATTCGTCATTCCGATCCGTGGAAATGAGATCCAATGCCACGAGCTCGGCGGGCTTCGACACATTTACTGGCGAGGAAAAAGCGTTCCACTGAAGTACTTTTCGCTTGTATTGTTCGTAAGAGCTTTCTCGAACCAGTTGTAACAGGAGAACCTCAGCGGGCGAATCAGCCGATAGAACGACTCGAATCGAGCGCAGCAGTTCATTGGCACCTTGTGAATCACCGGCCACCAAGCGTATTTGAGCGGCTCGAACAACACTGGCCTTGTCGCCTGTCGATCCGATGCTTTCGTGCGGCGATAGGGTCGTGGCGTCTAGGCGATCTCGCGTTTCGCGTGACAGTCGGATTGGTAGTGTTAACGGCCAGGGCATGGTCGTCACGCTCCGGACTCCCGCCAAATGCAAATCGTTGATACACGGCTCGAAGCGACCACGGAAAAAGTGGATGATTGCGCGCCGTTCATAGACAGGGCCGAGTCGCTGATTGCGAGCGATGGCTTCATCATAGTCGTGCAAGGCGTCGTCGAGTTTGAGCTGAGCTTGCGCCGAGGCACCGCGGCAGGCAAATGCTTCCGCCGAATTGGGATCGATCTTCAGTGCGGCATCGATGTCGGCGAGCGCGTCGTCGAAACGACCCAAGGCGATATGTCGCGTTGCTCGCCAGCAGTGCCCCATCGCGCTATTGGGTTGTAACTCTAACGCTTGGCTGTAGGCGACCACGGCAGCAGCGTCATCTCCTAACCGCGTTAGTGCATGACCACGCTTGACATAGTCTGTGGCAGATTCGCAGTCGGCCGTCGCAGATTCCACAGCCTTGACCATCTCGACAAGTTGCTCCCGCTCTTCGCGCATCGCAATGGTGGCTTGGCGCGGCCCGCTGCGAAGGCGCGGATTCTGCTCGCTCCTCAGAATTTCCGCCATTCCTTCGAGGGCGACACGATAGTCTTCTATAGCTCCGAAATACTCTCTGGCTTCGAAACGAGAATTGCCACGCAGGCGCCGTGCAACGATGGAATTCGGATACTCGCCGAGCCAACGATCCCAAATTCGCTGTGCTTGGTCGGCGTGGCCAGCCATTTCGGCGAACCAGGAACTAATTTCGAAAATATTCTCCCTGCTCGGGTCGCCGACGGGAATCTTGGACAGTAGCAACTCCCCTTCCTGAATCGCGGCCTCAACGTCCTTCGTGTATTGATAAGCAGGTGATTGAAATCGAGCCAACCTGAGCTCAAGACTTTCAGGGTAGGCTTCGAGCAGGCGATCCCACATAGCAATCACCGCACGCGGCGAACTGGCGTCAAGCAGACGTTCGCCAACGGTCTCCATCAAGGCCAACGCTTTGCCGATTTGTTCCTTGTCACCTTTCGTCGATTTCAAAGCAACATCGATCACACGAATCGCTTCGCGTTCTCGCTCCTCTTGGCCATTCGCGAGCAAAAATGGCGACGACACAAGTCGCTCGGCGTAGTAAGTCGCGCGATCTGGATATCTCGCAATCAGGGCGTCCCAGACGTGGAGCGCCTGATCTTTTTGGCTCTTGCCGAGCAGTTGCTGGGCGGTGGTCTGCGTATTCTTAAGCGGCAATTCGTACAAGCGTTTGTAGTCGGGGTGCGATTCTGAAAGGACAGCGATGATCTCGGCGGCTTCCGCCTCTTTCTGTTCGGCGGTAAAGGTCGCGGCAAAGGCGTCCGAGAATAGTCGGGCAACTCGGATCTCGACGCTGAGCGGATTCTTCTCAAGCAACTCGTCCCACACCTTCATCGCCTTTTGCTTCTGTCCGCGCCGCAACGCGGCGATCTCGGCGTTTTGTGCGGACTCGATTAAACCGGGCGACTGCGATTGCATCTGTTCCGCTTTCGCGAGGTTGCTCTTGTGTCTCGTGGCGAACGTCGCGATCTTTGCACGCACCTCAGCGATCGCCGCTTCGTCAGCGCCTTGGGATTTCGCTCGCGTAAGGTCGGCTTCGGCGTCCGTCAACATCGTCGCCAGCGCCTGGCTCGCGGTTTCGAGTGTGACCGGTTTTGTCAGTGCATGCTCAAACGCGAGCAAACGGATTTGCGCCAGGCTCAAATGGTCCTGCGAAGTACTGGCCCGAGAATCCAGACCGCGTTGCACTACTTCATCCAGAAACCGCCCACCAAACTTCGAGAGCGCGTCGTATTTATCAACCATCTCCAGAAACTCGGTGGCGGAGAGTTCGGTCTTCGAGATTCGCAACTTGGCGATGTCTTCGTTAAACTCTCGAATCGGTTCGGGGGGGATGCGCGCGATCGACAGCCCTGGCATGTAATAGCCGTGGGGCAACCGCTTAGCATCTTCATCATCGCGGAAACGGTTGGCCTGCGTTTCGGCTTCATCGTTCCGCCCGAGTCCGTATAACGCCAGCGCACGATGCTTGCATAGAAACAAGCGTTCGACATGTGGTTTGAAGGGCGACTCGCGATCTGGCATCTGACACTGCTTGTCGAAGTCGTCCAGTAGCTGCAGAGCTGCTTCCCATTTCTCGTAACGAATCAGTCGGATAATCGCTTTGGCGACCAACTCGGGTTTTGGCTGACGGTTCGCGGTTTCCAATACCAGTTCAATGTCGTTGGATCGAACGGCCGTTTCGCTCAGTTCCTCCAGGTAAGCATCGTCGGTTGGCTTAATTCGCAGGGCAGCCTGCAAGTCCTGCTTCGCACCCTCAAGGTCATTGCGGACTTCGCGACGGAACATCGCGCGGAAGTAATAGGGGTGAGCCAACTGGGGGCCGAGTTCAACGGCCTTGTCATAGGCAAGTTCCGCCTCGTCCAGTTTGCCGTCCGCCTGCAATTGCTGCCCCTGGCGGATCGACTCCGCCACTAGCGCGGCATTGTCTTGGGCTTCAACACCTGCCACAAACATCGTCAAGCAAACTGCGATAACACTCAAGCGAAACCAAGCGTTCATCTTCGATCTCCTTAGTTCGAGTTTTTCATTTTTTTGGGACTGCGGTGACTTGTCACCGCTTTACTCTCCAATGCGAAGCACTTCGTCAGCATCACCGCAACTAGGATCGCGAATAATTGGCTCCAAGTCGAAAAATACGAAAGCGGCGATGAATCGCCGCACTCCAAAAAAGTGCAAAACTCGAACTTAAAACTCCGAATCCCAGGATTCGTTCATTGTTTGTCGGTCGCGGAAGCATCGACCGAGGGCCACTTGTTGACATTCCAGACTTCTTCGTACTTCACAAGCGTGTCGCAGGCTTCTTTAAACGCTTGCCGAAGCAGCAACGGCGTTACGGATTCGGCGGGGAAGGATTGTTCGAGCCGCATGGCTCGTGTTTGACTGTTAACGGTGAATCGCATGTACGCCGAGTCGTAGCTCGCATCCAACATCTTCACTAAAACTTCGCGCGGGATCTCTCGATTCTCCGGGACCGATCCCAGATTCGCGGTTACCCAAAGGAATTCCTTGTTTCCACTCAATTGGAAAGCGATCGCACAATTCACGGTTGGGCGGCTCTCCAGGATCTCATAGTACGGCGCACCATTCGAGGTAAGCTTGGTGTTAACTTCCAAGCCCAACTTCTCGAGCATATTCTTCAGCTGTGCCTCGTCGAACGTCGTATCCGTTGCGGCGGGCCATTCGTCGGGATTCCAAAGTTTATAGGTGCGATTGCATTTGTGGACCGCTTCTTCCACAGCTCGTTGAAGTTCGGCAGGTTGCAACGTGGTGCCTGGCAATGAGCCTTTCAATCGAAACTGCTTTTCCACTTTCGAATAGGTGAAGAATACTATTTCGGAATCAGTATGATTATCGTCCAACATTCCAGCGAGGATGTCCGCAGGCAAGTCAACACCAGTCGGCGCACTCTTCAAGTCCAGGACGACCCAGACCAGTTGCCCATCCGCCGCCCGCGAGACGTCAACTTTGTAATTCACATCGCGATAGGGCACCGTCAGCTGGTAATACGGTCGGCCCGAAGAGTATTTCGCTTCCACGAACTCGTAGCCCATGTTTTCGATCATCGATTTCAATTTCACTTCGCTCAGTTCCGACTCGGCTTCAGCGCGAAGGCGTCCCACAGCAATCAGAACAAGAAGACCAGACAACACGCTCAGCAACTGAATTCGCGAGGCAGTGTGGACACGCATTTCGTAATCTCCTTTCGGATTTCAAGACAAGTCTTCACGGCGCTAGTGTGTCAGTTCCCGGCAGGGCAACAGTGTATCAAAGCGCACGTCCGCTGCCAACAAATCGGAATACCGCTATAAGGAGCTTGTTTTCACATTCCCGCCGAGCTGCAAGTATCGTTCCCGCAGCGCCTCAATTCGTTGGCTCAACTCGTTGGCTTTGCTTTCCTCACGAGCTAGCGATCGCTGGAAAGATTCAATGCTTTGCGACGACCGCTCCACTTCATCGCCTCACTTTCGTTCGCCTAATTGGGCAAACCAGATGGGCAAGATCCTCTTGAGTTCGCGATATGCCTCGATCTTTCTGCGGGACTTCAAGAGCCTTGCGAATCCGTCTTGGACCGGGATTAGCGATTCCTGTTGTTTCTTCGCTAACTCCAGTTCGGCGTGGATGGCGAACTCCGCAGTAACTTCGATCGCTCGATCGAAGGCGGAACGATCATCGAGAACTAACTCACCGTGCTAACCGCGATGCAGTTGAAGTCATCGTCTGGTCTTCGAGCGATTCGAGAAACTTCAGCGATCGTTGAAAGGCGTCTGTCGCTAGTATCTTGCCACCACGTTCGACAATGAGACCTCGCTTTAGCCACTGCCTCAACTCTCGTCTTGCCGAAAGCGGGTGATCGTCGCCGAGATCGAATTCCGAGTCGTTGGCATTGTCGGCGCCTTGCTTCTCGCGATCGGGCAAGCCAACGCCCAGGTCGCCAAGCAACGCATCCATGCACTCACGTTTGACATCGCCACGGCCAAGTGTCAGTAATTCGAAGCCATGTTTAGTTCACGGTTGAGAACCTGTTATTCGGGCTAACAGTCTTGTGACGTATCAGCGTACGTCGATAGAATGGTATGCCGCAGCGTGGAGTGTCGGGATATTCTTCGCGAGCTGCCGTATAGCCTTACTTGAGGGAGATTAACCTTGCTTACGATTCTTGGACAGTCGGATACGAAGTCTGGGTTCTGCGACAGGTTCTCACGACGCGGCTTCTTGCAGATCGGTGGAGCGGCGATGGGCGGATTGGCGTTGAGCCAGATCCTCCAGATGGAAGCAAACGCCGGGGTCGGCAACTCGCACAAAGCGATCATCAATATCTACTTGCCGGGCGGGCCGTCGCATCTCGATATGTGGGACTTGAAGCCGAATGCGCCGGCTGAGATCCGTGGCGAGTTCGATCCGATTGCCACGAATGTTCCAGGCATCGAGTTTTGCGAGTTGTTTCCGAATCTCGCCTAGATCGCCGATAAGTTTGCAATCATTCGTTCGTTGAGCGATTCCGATGGTCGACACGATTGCTACCAGTGCATGACGGGAAGAAAGTTCGGCGAGCGAGGCCCCAGCGGCGGGTGGCCAGCGGCGGGTGCGTGGGTCTCGCGATTGGCGGGGCCAGCGAACAAAGCGATTCCGCCGAACTTGGCAATGATGTACGAGACAGGAAATCGCACTTGGGGCGAACCGGGCGTAGCTGGGTTCCTCGGGCCGATGCACAATCCGTTCAACCTGGTCGGTCGCAAGGCGCGCGAGAAATCCGACAACATGGTCTTGCAGGGGATTACGCTCGAGCGGCTGCAAGATCGCGATCAATTACGTGCCGCCGTCGATCAGTTCCGACGCGATGTCGATGCAACCGCAAGAATGCAAAGCGTTGATGCCTACTTGGGGCAGGCGCTCGACATTCTGACCGATTCTAAATTGGGTGACGCGCTCGACTTGTCGAAAGAAGATCCACAAGTCGTCGCTCGCTATGGCAAGAGCGATGAAGCATTCCAACGCGACGGCGCGCCGAGGATGATCGAAAACTTTTGCATCGCCCGACGCTTGGTCGAGGCTGGCGCTCGCTACGTGGCGTTGAATTACAGTCGCTGGGATTGGCACGGCAGTGATGGGATGAATTTCCCAAGCTCACGCGTCGAGTTCCCGATGTTGGACCGAGGTCTTTCGGCGTTGATCATGGACTTGCACGAACGCGGTTTGGACATAGACGTCTCGGTGGTGATATGGGGCGAGTTTGGAAGGACGCCCAAGATCAATCAGAACAACAGCCGCGATCACTGGCCGCA
>CAUJKL010001061.1 GCA_963204995.1 Planctomycetota bacterium
CGGACTTCGGGGGAGCGTCTGATACCGCTCACTTTGTCACCCTTATACCAGCGCTGCAACACTCGATACGGAGCCCGTGGCTAGCGGTTACTCCGACGGGATTCACACCCGCTCGTCGTCAAGCCATTTCCAATACGCACATTCATCGTCATGTTCGATGGCAAAGTGATCGCCGAAGAGTACGCGGCGGGCGGCGGTCCCGATCGTCTTCAGATGCTGGCCAGTGGAAGCAAGAGTTTTGTCGGGGTGGCCGCAGCTACTTATCGTCGGTTCGATGCAACCGACGATATGCCCACATCGCCAAGGCTTTCCGCTTGCCCAGCCCCATCAGTGCCCAGAGAACCTACGCTCTCCGCATCATCTCAACGATGCGGCCTCATTGAAGCGCCTTCCGCCACCAACACGTTGCGGCCTACTTATTAAAAAGGACAAGCCAACGATTGAACGAGTGTATCGCGAACGGACGCCAGAAGAGAGGGCGAAGGTTGATGTCGCCCGGGCAAAAACCGAAGCCCAGAAGGACGCGATCCTTGCCGAGGGGCATGCGAAAAAAGCCGCTGGGGATCGAATGCGCGAAGAAGTCCAGCAAACCATTCAAGCTCTACACCAACGGCGTGAGGAACTGGGGCTAATCCGGATTATTCATCAGCCGCTTGGCGATAGCCTGCGGTTCGCGTGACTTTCTAGAGAACCGCACGCTATCGCGTGGCGGCTGACTTGCGAGGTGTCTTGGGTAAGATAGCGGGAACTCATTCTACAAACGCACGTTGTGACGATTCCTCGTCCAGGCTGTGGAGCGTTCCATCCTCTCGGCTTGAATTACAGCATCGGCACCGATACAGTTGGCAGGGTTAGTGCCCCACAGTGACTACAATGCCTTCGGGATCTGTGATAAATGAACAATCCAGGCGACACCTGCACCCCGCGGATCAATGTCGAAGACTTTGTCACGTGCATGCAGAAACCAACGATCGACTCGGAACTCTTCTTTCCGGCGGAGCAATCGACGTGGGTTGGCTCAGAGTATCAGTTGAACGCAAACGCGAGAACTAGCGTTGCCAAGAATAGCGGGGTTAGGTTTCAAGATACCACCTCGTCAGACGAATCGTCTCGAAGTCGTGAGCAAGTTCAATGGGACATGTCGCACGTTGTGAATTCGCTGAGGCAGATTCGTTCCAATGCTGGTATGGAATCAATCGTGCTTTCCACTCAATTCTTGAGGACAAAAGATCAAAACAAGATTGACCGGATCAAGTTCGGATTGAAAACTAATTCGAGATTTGTCGATGATCAACAAGCTGCCGACGAGTCGCATCGAAATATCGTCAGAACGATCAATAAATCCGGATTCAAAGTTGAACATCCGGTCAGCTTTGACTCGAAAGGAGGAATGGCAGGGCTTGCCGCTTGGGCGAATGAACTGTCGCTCAAAAGGAAATGGCGACCGCCTTGGTGGTGGCTCCTCTTCTTGCTACTACCGCTCTTACTTTGGCTTCGCGGTTGCGAGTCGGATAGTTTTATTGGCATTCCCGTCTCCACTAAAAGCCTTCTCATCATTGTTGACCAAAGCAACAGCATGGAACCGCACATGCAGCAGGTTCGTGCTGAGGCAAAACGCTTACTTGCAAACTGGCAGGGCACTTTTACGGCGAGGTATGTCAACATTATTGCATACGATGATGACGCGAACAGCGCGTTGGGAGAGATCAAGAAAGTGGACCAGGGAACCATTAGCGAGTTAACAACTTTCCTTGATTCGCTTCAACTGGGCGGCGGAACGAACCTGGAATCCGCAATGACGATGGCAGCTCGCGAGATCGCGAGTCATGATCGCCCCGTGACGGCGATTATTCTGACTGATGGGCAAGACGCGAGCATTTCCGCTATGCTTCAAGACATCCCGGCGATCAGGGATTCGTTCAAGAACGTGGATGTAACGGTTCGGACTTGCACTCCGCGTCTGTTCAACGGTGGCGACCCAACACCAATCGATCTCGCTGAAACCGGTTTGAAAGATTTTGCGGAGCAACTCGGCGGTAGCTTTGGCAAGGAGAAGAACTAGCCATGACGCATGATCAGGTTGTCAAAGAAATCAACGATATCCGGAACCGCTACACCTCCGTCGTGAAGCATCTGCAACAGCAAGAGACAATTCCAAGTTTCCGGACACTTGTTCAAACAACACCCATTGTTCGTGATGCCTTCGAACGAGCCGTCAGCGTGAGTGAGAACCCGCGAGTGTCCCAGTGGTGCAGGGGCACATTAAACTGCGCAATCATCGGCTCAAGCGGACATGGCAAGACGACGATGCTCGACGAGATGTTTCCGGGGTTGTCGAAGCGAGGATTGCTGGTTACCGACGTGACTGATACGACTTCACAAGCGCTTCATATCAGCTATGCGAAAACCAGTGATGACCTCAATGAAGTCTTTGTGAACTCCTGGAACCGCGAGCAAATCGGCACCTTGATGGATGATGCCGACGTGCGCAAGCAGAACGCAACCGACGGGATTAACGTCGATTACTTGATCGATCGATTGATAGTTGACGGAACGTCGGCAAAGCTCCAAGGCAGGCAATCGTTTAAGTTTGGAAGCAAGATCGAATTGCGACCATTTCCGCATCCTTACCGCGTTCCAGCAGAGAAACTAGCTGATCCGACGTTCGTTCGCGCGCTGACAGTAAAGCAGACGGCCGAGCACATCGATCGAGGGACGATCATTTCGTTCGACGGGCAGTCCTACAATTCGATTCAACTGCGTGCCCTTGTCAAAGAAGTGCGGCTGAAAGACCGGTACGAGAATATTTTCCGATGGAGCCATCGAACGCCCGAAGAGGCCACTCGTCTGCAGTTCATCGACACGCCCGGAATCTCAGTTCAGGGAAGCGAAAAAGACGAACTTCTAAGGCATTTTCTCGGCAAGAAAAGCAACCACATCGCTCTGCAAATGTGGATGAACGACGATCTGGACATCATCATCCACCTCGTTTTATGTGTGCAAAAGTCGGACTTCGCAGAGCTTTGGAAAACGATCGAACAGCATTGCGAACCCGGTCAGATCGAGGATTTATCTGAGCGGTTGGTATTGGCAATCAATGGAACCAGCCGCTATTTCAGTGATGATGCCTTGATACGCAAGTACAACGATCCTGAGAATGCGCAAATCGATGGTGATCATTTTTCGACGACGATCGAGGATAATATTCTCCAGAAGATGAGTCCGCGAGGAAGAATCAAGCCAGCTCGAATTTGTTTTTTTGATTCGAAACGAATTGTCGAGGCGGACAAACGACAGAGCTACGCGGATTACTACCAATCGTGTAAGCCCACCATGCTGCAATGGACTGAACCGAGTGGCGTTGGATACTCGACTCTCTCCCATCTTGGAATCGTCGAGAGCTTCAAAGAGAACATCGAGGCACTCGTCGATCCAGACGACCAAGGCAAAGGCTATCTAGTCCGACAGGTTTTCGATTTGGCGGATGAGAAAGGCCCCTATCTGCTGATCAAAAAGTATCTCATACGAACCAAGGTCAATGCAGAAATCGAAAACTTGCTCGAAGTGCTTCGCACTTACTACGACGAAAAAGGCGTTTTGAATCGCAAGGCAGTGTTGGCCGCACTACAGAGTTGTCTAGCTTTCTTGGATCAGAAAGATCCCACCTCCCTCGAACAGTTTGCAACGGAGAGTATTGACCC
>CAUJKL010001062.1 GCA_963204995.1 Planctomycetota bacterium
GCAAGGCCAGGCGATGCCGTTTGAAAAAACGATGTCAGACAAGCCTGGCGGCGAGGTGATTCAGCTACGAATTTACCGCTGTGCTGGTTGTATGGGATGTCCGCTGGCGACAACCTGTCTGTCGCCCAAGAGCAAGCATGGTCGCACGATCACGCGCGACGTGTACGAAGAAGTTCGCGAGCGGACGGCGGCGCGGAGGTCGAGTGAAGCGGCTCGCAAGTTGTACAACCAACGTCCACGGATTGCGGAGACGACATTTGGGATCGTGAAGCAGGTAATGGGGATGCGTCAGTTTTTGTTGCGTGGATTGGAGAAGGTAAAAACAGAATGGTTGTGGGCGGCGACGGCCTTTAACGTGATGAAATTGAGCCGAGAGCTAGGGAAACTGCGCGCCGAGGTTACCGAATTGGCGACGTGCGAGTAGAACCAGCAAAGAGAGGAAGGATGTGCAAACCGGAAGCTTGGTCGCGAAGACCGGCGATGTGGTTCGATCCATCTCAAGATTGAGTCTCGTGGAGATTTACCTCGCAGCCGTTTCAATTCCAAACGATTCACACCCGCCGCGCGCCAAAACCATCATATTAGCAATGCATCAAATCAACAGACCGCAAGCATGATGGGCAACGAGCCGGCTGAATTTCGAGCGACCGGAACGGACGATAATTGCCAGTTGGCCGGTCAAGACGCGCAGCGTTACGCGCAGCAGTTGTGCGGCAAATTGGGGCTTGTCGGTGCGAATGGGTGCGACGACGAACGCGACGAACCAAGAAACGACGCCAGCCGCAACTCGTTGTCGGTTACGGCTTTTGGCGATGACATTCCATCCGATGCGACAGAATGCGACAGAATGCGAGAGTGCCCCCACTTGGAGTCGAACCAAGAACCTATTGATTAAGAGTCAATTGCTCTGCCGATTGAGCTATAGGGGCTAGGGGAGCTATTTTAGCATCGCACTGGTTTGCATCAAGCCGTCTCCAGACGCTTAAAACCGCAGGTGGCAGGATGTTCGGATCGCCGCCCTCGCCGGCCAAGGTCGACTGAACGAAAAGGACCGTCGCCGATCCGCGGGGTTGGAAGCCAAACGGCTCGGTCGTGGGAGGATTTATTATCTCAGTGAGGTTCTCGGCTGCGACCGAAAGACTGTCCGCAAAGGCATCGATGAGATTCTCGATCCACCCGACCTCGATCCTGCACGGGTGCGTCAAAAAGGGGGACGGAAAGGCGGTCTTGATAACATGCCGGAGTTGCGAAACAACTTCCAAGAGATCCTCCGCCGTTACACGGCCGGCGACCCCATGCAGGAGGACATCAAGTGGACCGACCTCACCAAAACGGAAGTCGTTCACCGCTTGGCGCAGACCAGCACGCCCGTCAGCGTCAACATGGTGAGGCAGTTGCTCGACGATGCTGACTTTCACCGCCGCAAGCTGCGGAAGACGCTGAGCGGAATGTCGGGCATTTGTATTTGGGACTGAGCCACGACACCAGTACGTTTGCTTGTGACAACGTGTATCGTTGGTGGATGCGGTTTGGGCGTTGGTACTATCCCTACGCCACGTCGTTGTTACTGCTGTGTGACTGTGGCGGGAGCAATGGCTATCGCCGCTACTTGTTCAAACGGTGTTTGCAAATACTGGCGGATCAAATGCAGTTGGAGGTGCGCGTGACGCACTGCCACACAGATCTTGGAACGGGCTGAGCGCGTCGAAGGGACGTTGTTGCTGATCCTGGACGAGGCACATCTTCTGAGCAGCGAAGTTCTGACCGACTTGCGGCAGCTGATCAATTCGGCGTTGGACGTACGTCCTCCGTTGAAGATCTTGTTGGTGCGTCAAAAGCCGCCGCGCGTTAAGTTACGTCAAGCTCAACATGCCGACCTCGTCAATCGCATCTCGCTCCGCTACCAACTTCGCCCGTTGAGCCGCGAGCAGACCGGCCACTACATCGATCTTCAACTGAGTCAAGCGGGTGGCGATGCGAAGCTGTTCGACGACAGCGTCAAGACATCGATTCACGACTTCATCGGCGGTGTGCCTCGGCAGATTAACAACTTGGCAACGGCTTGCTTACTGTAAGCGACGGTTCGCAAGGTCGTTCGCCTCGACGACGAGTTGTTCGGGCAAGCGGCTGGCGAGTTCCAACTGCCTTAAGACCCATTCCTCAAAACTCGAAGGAGACCATGCCGCGTTTCTATGGCGACGCCTTCTTGCGCCGCTCACGCAACGATATCGCGTGGCCGAGTCTGGTATGGCAGCTTGATTTGTTGCCTCTGCTAGCCCTGCAGAATCGTCGGTCGGCGACAGTCGCTGGAGTTGTGTTACGACAATGGCACATTGACTGATAGCTGATTTGGCCCGGCACAGCCGCAGCTCGTGATAACCAAACTTCGGAAGTTTGCGCACAAAATAACGTTTCCCCAGGTTAACGGAGTCAAGCACAAACTGCCGGTTCCGCTATTCCGCTCTACAGCATCGAAGGGCTAGGATTCTCAAACTCAGTATTCAGCATGAACTCACGAAACGTCTCGCTCGGCTGTTCGAATTCCGAGGGGGCCAGCAGCACAAGGGTTACGATATCAGCCTGAGTTGCAGACGGCAGTTTGTCGATGAGGGGTTCAACGAGCTTATCTCGCTCCTCACGAGGTATGGACTCGAACCGTTTGTCAATCACTCGCACGCGCAGCGAAGCGGAGTTGTATCTATACGCATCAACTCTTTCGACGCCAGCTTCGCGCAGCTTGTCCTCGACCATTTTGGATTCATCCGTCCGTTTGCCTTCCCAGTTGGACACCTGTTTTGTTGTCATGATAATTGACCTTTCACCCAGTCGCGGATTTCGACACAGGTCCGCAAGAAGCCTCTGGTTTCGCCTCGAATACGACGTCCCGTTTCGTAACGCAAGTCCGTCGTCCAGTCAAAACGCCGCATTCTTTTTGCCAACTCTGGTGTCAGACGAATGCCAAGAGTTCGAAGGTCCTGCAGCAACGTTTCTGGTTTATGCATTGTAGCTCCAGACGAGATTCGTCGCAATTTGTCAGGTTGATCCGCAGGATCGGTCTTTTCGAGGATCAGGGCTTTGAGTGAGCATTCGACCGCATATCCACCAACGTATTGGGCATCGAGCGTCAAGTCGGCTGCAAACAACGCCTCCGCTGCATTGAGACGTTGCTCGGCGATTTTCAGGAAGTCGCGGCTCGTTTGCGGCTGCATTGTTTCGAATCGTAAAGCGACCGTAGTTTTAGCGGGGCGGACGAATTGCGATCTATGCGGCTGTACTCGGACGCACAGATCGGGCATGGAACTTTGTCGCCAGGGCGATTTGGAGTACGCGTCGATTGTAGATGCTCGCTGGAGCGGGCTGCAAGCGTTGTGAGTGAAGCGAATGCGGATGATACCAGGTGGGGCGACTCGGCGAGGGCATCACTTCCCACCAACTACGCCGCCTCTGCTCGCCTTGCAGAATCATCGGTCGACCGCAGCCTGGACACATGCTGCCGCCAGAATGGCGTCTTCCGCC
>CAUJKL010001063.1 GCA_963204995.1 Planctomycetota bacterium
CCAGCTTCATAGCTTCGTCCAGCAATGTCGTCTCGCGAATATCGTGGCCGCCAATCACTAACTCGTCCCAGCCAACGAGCCCCAGCTTCTCGAAGAGCGGCAACTGCGTGACAAGTCCTTGATTGCCGATCAGCCCTTTCCGCAGCGCGACGAGCCCGACGATGGTTGTTGTTGCGACGCCACCGAGCGCGCCGAGGAACCAAACACCTACTTTACGATCCGACATGAACCAGCTTTCAGGAGTGAATTCGTGGCGTGCCGAGGGGGCTACACCGAAGTGAAACGTCGAGCTACGATGATTGTCCCACGCGAGAAGGCGAAGCGTCAAGCGGCCCGCAAAGGACGTGTCGTAAGCTTCCAGCTTGCGTCATTTTCGACCGCGCAAGCTGGAAGCTTACGCCACTTGAAAAACAAAAGGATCCTGACGATGTTTGAAACCTTTGGAATGGCTCCACCCGACTCGATCCTCGGCTTGATGGACGCGTTCAAAAAGGACACGAACCCGAACAAGATCAACCTCAGCGTCGGCGTCTATAAAAACGCGTCGGGCGCGACCCCGATTCTGCGTTGTGTGAAGGAAGCCGAACGCCGGATGCTGGAGCAGGAACAATCCAAAGGCTATCTCGGCATCGATGGTTTGCCGGAGTTCGGTCGACTGGCGTGCGAACTGCTGTTCAAGCCCGATCACGAGGCGTTGACTTCCGGCCGAACGGTCAGCTTGCAGACGCCCGGCGGCACCGGCGCGTTGCGAGTTGCCGCCGACTTCCTGAAGCAGAACTTGCCGGCTTCCAGCATCTGGATGAGCAAGCCGACGTGGGCGAATCATCCCAAAGTGTTCGAGGCCGCCGATCGTCAGGTCAAGGCTTACCAATACATTAACGCATCCGGTACGGGGCTCGATTTTGATGCGATGCTGAAGTCGCTGAACGAGATTCCTGCCGGCGACGTCGTGTTGCTGCACGGCTGCTGTCATAACCCCACGGGTATCGATCCCACGCCGGAACAGTGGCAGCAGATCGCGGATGTCATGCACGAGCGGAAGATACTGCCGCTGATCGACTTCGCGTATCAAGGTTTTGGGCAAGGGCTCGAAGAAGATGCGGCTGGCTTGCGAATCGTCGTTCGTCCAGGAAGCGAAGCCCTTATTTGCAGCTCCTTCTCGAAGAACTTCGGCTTGTACAGCGAACGCGTCGGCGCGTTGACGTTGGTCGCTGGTACAGCGGAGGCCGCGCAAGCCGCGCTCAGCCATGCCAAGGTTTCGGTGCGAACGAACTATTCGAATCCGCCGCAGCATGGTGGAGCGATCGTCGCAACGGTGTTGGGGGATGCTGAGCTGCGAGCTATGTGGGAGACTGAACTCGCGGAAATGCGATCGCGCATTCATGCGATGCGGACATTGTTCGTCACGACGATGAAGAAGAAAGCTCCGCAGCACGATTTTTCTTTTATCGCAGACCAATGTGGAATGTTCTCGTTCTCCGGTTTGACGCCCGTCCAGGTCGACGAGCTGAAGAACAAACACGCCGTCTATATCGTGACCGCCGGCGGCCGAATCAACGTGGCCGGCATGACCGAACAGAATATGGATCGATTGACGACGGCCATTGCCAGCGTCCTATAGTAGCCATCACGCTCCGCCGTGAAGAGCCTTTCAAGTCACGGTTTGTGGTCAATTAGACTCCACCACATGTCATCATCAAACGCAAGAGGCTCATCTCGCGGAGCGAGATGGCTACATTGAATGCTCGAACCTCTCAACATCCCTGCAGCGTGGCGTGGCGAAGAGTTACTTCAGCGCAAAGATTGGCTGCACACATTCGACTCGTCTGACATCACAGAGATTGACGTGGCGTTGGAAGCGGTGCGGAGCGTATCGCTCGAAGAGATCACGCCTGCGACCTTCTTGTTGCCAACGTTGGCAGCAAAGTTACATTCGATCCAGCATACGCTCGAACACGGATCAGGAGCCGTGACGATTCGCGGCCTGCCGATCGAACGCTACACCGAAAAGCAAGCGACGCGTATCTTTTGGGGGCTGACTTCGCACATCGGCACCGCCGTTTCGCAAAGCCCGGCTGGGGAACGTGTCTTTCAAGTTCGCGACGAAGGCTACTCGGAAAACGATCCCAAGGCGCGCGGTCCCAGCTCGCGGAAGCGGTTGAGTTACCACACCGACCGCTGCGATGTCATTTCGTTCCTGTGCGTGCGGCAAGCGGAAACAGGCGGCGAGAATTATCTTGTCAGCTCGGTCGCGATCTATAACGAGATGCTGCGGCAACGACCGGACTTGGTCGAAGTTCTCATGCATTCGTATCGATACCAGCGGCACAATGTCGACACCGGAAACGAACTGCCGTATTACGAACAGCCAATCTTCTCGATCCACGAAGGACATTTTGCCGCGAATCTGTTGCGCGTCTTAATCGAACGAGCTTACGCCGCGCCCGATTCTCCTACGATGAGTGATCGGCAGCGCGAAGCGCTCGACTACATCGAACAGCTGGCCGACGATCCGTCGATGCATGTGTCGTTCCGCCAACAACCGGGCGACATCGTTCTGCTGAACAACTGGGTAACGCTGCACCGACGTTCCGAGTTTGTGGACTACCTCGAACCGGAACGGAAACGATTGCTGCTTCGCATTTGGTTATCCGTCCCCAACAGCCGACCGCTCGATCCGCGATTCGCTGGAAGTTACGGCGCGACGGAGGCGGGAGCCATACGCGGCGGCATGCGCCCGGTTTGAGTGGGAAGATTGCCTGAGCGATTCAAAACAACTATTCTGACCTCGTCGTTGTAACATCGAGGTTTTACGTGCGACGCTGCAGGAGTTCATCGAAATGGCAGAGCCGGAACTCGTTGAAATCTTCGCGGCCGCAAGCCTTCAAGAAGCCAGTCTTGTGCAATCCATGTTGCAGGACGCAGGGATCAAGTCCCGGTTGGTGGGGGACCAACTAGAAGTTCTGGGCGGGGCATTGCCATTTGGCCACATAACATCACCGCGTCTGTGGGTGCGACGCGAAGATGCCGCGCAAGCAATTGCTCTGATCGAACAAGTTGACGCCAGCCAGAACTTCGACGATCTACCTGTCGACCACATTGGGAATGACACGACTGATTTGGATAACGAAAGCGTCGTTCTCGAGCGAACTCCAGTCAATTGGCGAGCAGTAAGTGTTGCCTTCGTGCTACTCACTATGGCCGCGTCGTTTTTCGTGTGGGTAGAGTTCTTTGCCGAACCGACTACGAATGCCGGATATACGAAACGTGGTGATCGGTATTACCTTCGAGGCGAGTACGGATTGGCAATCGACGACTACTCTGCGGCAATACTAATCGAATATGACGATCCGTATACACACACCGCGAGAGGGAACGCTCATTACATGTTGGAGATGTATGATAAGGCGATAGATGACTATTCAGTTGCTCTAAGCCTTTACCCCGAAGCGTTGGTCTATCTGAATCGTGGAAATTGTTGGTGCTTACAACGCAACTACGAGTTGGCACTGGCAGATTTCGAGTCCGGTATCGAACTGGATGTTCGAGACGCAGACTTGCATAATGCAATCGCTTGGTTACTCGCAACGTGCCCGGATTCGAAGTTTAGAGACGGAACACGTGCAATCGAACACGCGAGTCGAGCATGCAAGCTGGAACCGTCGTCGGTGTGGTATCATTTGGGCACACTTGCGGCAGCGTACGCAGAAGCGGGAGACTTCGATGCCGCCGTGAAATACCAACGGGCTGCCATCGCCAAGGCACCATCGGAGGAAGCCTCAGAATGTCGGAACGCGCTCGACTTGTACTTGTCAGGACAACCTCGTCGCGATCCGGAGGCCGCGCTGTAAAGCTGCCCCGGCTCGGTTAACGACATTCGGCTAACGCCATCCAATCCACCTTGCGATCGAATTCGCTGCCGACGGTTGCCAAGATCGGGGGAACGCAACGTGCGGCTAATTCAGCGGCGTTCGATTGCGTGCTCATGTCGCTCTCGTTACGTGACGATGGACGATCGTTGAGTACGATGCCGGCCACCGTAAGCCCGTCGCGAAACGTCGCAGCGGTGATCAGTGTTTGTAGTGTCTGATTGATTACGCCGAGCGTGTTGGGCGCGATAACGATCAACGGAAATCCAAAGTCGTGCGCCAGATCCGCCACGTACTCGTCATCACTAACCGGCGACATCAAGCCGCCAATGCCTTCGACCAGGATGATGTCACTGCAACTTCTCCAGAAGTCGATTCCCGTGCGAAGTAACGCGACATCAACTTCCTTTCCTTCGGCCCGGGCTGCCAAATGCGGTGCCAATGGAGCCGCGAAGCGCTGCGGACAAACGGCAGCGATTGTCGCCGGACGGCCCGCTGCGTCCCACAACACGAACGGATCGTCCGTTTCGTCTCCGGCACAGCCACTGGCCGCCGGTTTATAAACACCGACGCGTTTTCCAGCCGCAACCAGTTGCCTAGCGATCAAGGCAGTGACATACGTCTTGCCGACGTTGGTATCGGTGCCAGTGATGAACAGGCCGATTGCTGACATTGTTCTTCCTACCCCCAATCTTCTTACCTGTACTTCCTCGGTGCCGGTCATACAGACGCCGGGCGTCGACATCGCTAAGGAGTCAGTTCAAATATGCGTTGGTGTTCCCCGATTCGAGCTGCTTGCGTGTCGGCGGATGCACGTATCCGGCTCGCGTATGATCGTGTTCGGTGACAGCAGCTTGCTGATAAAACAGGACGACACGATTTCCAGAGCGGAATCGGTAACCGGCATCCGTTTGCCCGATCGTGACGCCATCGCTCTTGCGAGCCGCGTCATCGGCAAACGCCAGCCTAGCAATCAGCAAAGGAGCAATACACGCACAACATCCGACTAAAAACATTCGCATAAGACACCTCGCGTCTTGGGGCATTCCGGTGCGAGGGGTGCCACTGCTGGCTTGCCCAGCAGTGCTCCGGACGAATGGAATCACTGCTGGGCAAGCTAGCAGTGGCACCCAGCACGCTACGCTACGGCTTTGCAGATTCGGGCAGACTTATGCTGACAATCTGACCTTCTTCCTGTTCCACAGCATGGCAGCGCACGAGGTGGCCGTCCAGATCCAGCGGCTTAGGCGAGATGCTACTGCAGACGTCCATCGCCACCGGACAGCGTGGATGAAAGCGACAGCCGGTCGGCGGATTGATGGGGCTGGGGACGTCGCCTTCCAAGACGATGCGATCTTTCTTCGTCTTGGGATCCATCGAAGGGATCGCCGACAGCAAGGCTTTCGTATAGGGATGTCGCGGATTGATGTACAACTCGTCGCTCGTGGCGTTCTCGACGATTTCGCCTAAGTACATGACGGCGACGCGGTCGGAGATGTATTTCACCGCCGAGAGGTCATGCGAAATGAACAGGTACGTCAGCTTGAACTCTTCCTTCAAATCGTTCAGCAGGTTGATGATCTGCGATTGAATCGAGACATCGAGAGCCGAGATCGGTTCGTCTAGCACCATGAAGCGCGGGTTCAAGGCCAACGCGCGAGCCACGCTGATACGTTGCCGCTGGCCACCCGAGAATTCGTGCGGGTAGCGATTGATGTAACTCGGATCGAGACCGACCTTACGAAGCGTGTCTTTGACTTTTTCGAGCCGCTCGGCTTTCGTGCCCATGCGATGAACGACCAGTCCCTCTTCGACGATACTCTTGATCGTCATCCGCGGATTCAGCGAGCTGTACGGATCTTGAAACACGATCTGCATGTCGGCTCGCAACTCGCGCAGCTCTCGGCCGTGGATGTGCGTGACGTCTTTGCCATCGAACAGGATCTTGCCTTCGCTCGGTTCGTACAGCCGCAACAGCGTTCGGCCCGCCGTCGTCTTGCCGCAGCCGCTCTCGCCCACCAGCCCCAACGTCTCGCCTTCAGGAATCTGAAACGAGACGTCGTCCACAGCCTGCACGTGCCCGACGACCGTTTGCAAGACACCCGCGCGAACCGGGAAGTATTTTTTCAGGTTTCGGATTTCGAGCAGCGGAGTTGTCATAGGACATTGGTCATTTGGGCTTGGTCATTGGCGTTCGAATGTCCAAATCCGAATGACCAATGTCCAACGAAGTGTTTAGTGATCGTATTCAATCTCTTCCACAAAGTGGCAGCGGGCAGTGTGATTCGCAGCTATTTCGCGCAGCACGGGTTCTTCGATTACGCAACGTTCTTGTTGATAGGGGCAGCGCGGATGGAACTTGCAACCGCTGGGGAACCGCAAGGGGCTGGGAACCATGCCTTTGATCGAGACCAGACGTTCGCCGCGTTTTGTTTCCGGCGTGAGCTTTGAGCCAAACAAGCCATGCGTGTAGGGATGACGCGGATTGTTGAACAACTCGGCGACCGGAGCGTGTTCGACAATCTTCGACGCATACATGACCGCGACTTCCGAGGCGACTTCCGCGACGATGCCGAGGTCGTGAGTGATCAGTAGGATCGACATTTCTGTCTCTTCCTGCAACTCGCGGAGCAAGTCGAGGATCTGGGCTTGGATCGTCACGTCCAACGCGGTCGTCGGTTCGTCCGCGATCAGCAGTCGCGGATTGCAAGAGAGTGCCATCGCGATCATCACCCGTTGGCGCATTCCGCCCGAGAACTGATGCGGATATTCGTTGATGCGTTGTTCGGGGGCGGGCACTTTCACTTTGCGAAGCATTTCGATGGCGCGGTTGCGAGCTTCGGCCTTGTCGACCTTTTGGTGCAATCGAATCGCTTCCATGATCTGAGCGCCGACCGTAAAGACCGGATTGAGTGACGTCATCGGCTCCTGGAAAATCATGGCGATCGTGTTGCCGCGGAGCTTCCGCATTTCGGGCTCGGCCAGCTTCGTCAACTCAATCGTGCCGTCGTCGTTATGCAGCTTGATCGAACCTTGAACGATACGACCGGGTGCCGAGATCAATTGGATCACCGACAGCGCCGTCACCGATTTGCCGGACCCCGATTCCCCGACCAACCCCACCGTCTTCCCCTTTGGAATCGTGAACGACACATCGTCCACGGCCTTCGCGACACCTTCGTCGGTGAAGAAGTGCGTGCTCAGGTTTTTGATTTCGAGGAGTGGTGTGGTCATGGTTCGAGTATCGAGCTTCTATGGAGTGCGACGACTTGTCGCCGCTTTGGAATTTTCTCGGTTGGGCGGCCCATACGGCGACAAAGTGCTGCGCACAAAAGGCCAAAGCGGTGACGAGTCACCGCAGTCCATAGGATAGTACATGATTACTTTCCAGCCCCTCGAAGCCTTGGGTCGGTCGCTTCTTGCAATCCTTCGCCAATCAAGTTGTACGCGAGCACGGTGAAGAAGATAGCCAAGCCTGGGAAAAAGACGAGCCACCAAGTTTGTTCGATCGTTGTCCGCCCGGCGTTGAGCAGCGTTCCCCAACTCGGGTTTGGCGGGGCCGCACCAAAGCCGAGGAAGCTGAGCGCACTTTCGGTGATGATCGCCGACGCGATGCCGAACGTGATCGGCACCAGGATCGGAGCCAGCGCGTTTCGCAGCACGTGTCGAAACATGATGCGAAAGCGACCGACACCGAGTGCCCGAGCCGCCAACACGTAGTCGACTTCCTTGAGCTTAAGAAACTCGGCCCGCGTCAACCGCGCGATGCCGGTCCAGCCGGTGGCACCAAGAATGATCATCAAATGCCAGATCGTTGTCTTCTCGAGGATCGCGATCAACGCCAGGATCAACACCAGTGCTGGGATGCACATCACGAGTTCGATCAGCCGGCTGAGCAAGATATCAACCCAGCCGCCAAAGTAACCGGCCATCGCGCCGATTGCGATTCCGATCACTGCCGCGATGCCCATCGACACGAATCCGACGAGCATCGCAATCCGTGTGCCATGCACCATCTGTGCGAAGACGTCCTTGCCGCTTTGGTCAGTGCCCAAGCGGTTGTATCGGTTGGGCACACCGTCTACGCCGGTTGGATTGCCGGGCTGGCCCGGCCATTCGCCTTTGCGCACGCGACGGTAAGGGTCTTGATAAACCAGCGGAAAGATGGCCCAACTGTCTGGATCTTTCTCCTTGAGGTTCTCGGGATAGATGCGTCGGAATCGGTCCTTATAGAAGATGGGATTTTCCCACTTGGGATTCAAATACCCGAGTGCCGGAAAATAGAGCTGGCCTTTGTACTTGCAAACGACCGGCTTGGTCCCGGCGATCGCCGGTGCAAAGATCGCCACCACACCCAGGAAGCAGATGTAGGCCAATGCGAGCATGGCGAGTCTTCGCCGTTTGAATCGGCCCCAAGTTTCGGCCCAAAAGCCGTGCGTCACGGTTTCCAAAACGTCCGGCACAGCGACTTCGAGCGATTCCGCAGATGAGTCTGAAGTTGTCATAGGAGATTACGAAGTCCAGTCGTTACGACAAGCTCACTCTCGGATCGACGAACGCGTAGAGGACATCGGCCAGCAATTGTCCCAGCAGTGTCAGCACGGAGAACATCAGCACCAGGCCCATGACGGTCGGGTAGTCTCGACCACTGAGTGCCTCGAAGAACAAGCGTCCCATGCCCGGCCATTGGAAAATCTGCTCCAACAGAATCGCGCCGCCCAGCAGTCCAGGCAAGGTCAAGCCGAGCATGGTGACGAGCGGGATCAGTGTGTTGCGAAACGCATGGTGCAGCACGATGTTCGTGGGATGAACGCCCTTGGCCTTCGCCGTGCGGATGTAGTCCTGGCGAATCACTTCTTCCATATTGGCTTTGATGAACCGCGAGTCGTACGCGAGGCCGCCATACGTGAAGCACAGGACGGGCATGAACGCGTGCTTGCAAATGTCCCACGTCTTGGCAAGCGCGTTCATCCCCTCGTAGTTATCGCTGACAATCCCCATCAACGGCAGCCAGCCGAGTTTGACGGCGATCAAGATTTGCAAGAACAATGCCGCTACAAACGCCGGCAACGAGTAAAGCATGTACAGCACTGTCGAGATGCTGCGTTCTTCCAGCGTTCCGCTGCGCACCGTGGCCCGCAGACCGAGCGGGATCGATAGCAGATATGTCAGGATTACCGACGTCACCGACAGCATCAGTGTCGCCGGCATGCGTTCTCGGATGAGCTTCGTCACCGGTTGTTTCCGCGAGATCGAACGGCCGAGATCCAGCTTCGCCACGTTGCCAATCCAAACGAAGTAGGCCTCCGTCCAAGGCTTATCGAGCCCGTAGATTTTCGTCAGACGTTTGAGATCCTCGTTGCTGAGATTCTTGCTGGGGTCGGATTCGGCGGTGGCGATCGTCAGTGGTGTGCCGGGCATGTTGCGCACCAAGCCATAAACGACAAAAGTGATCAGCAGCAGAGTCACCAGCCCGATGAAGACTCGTCGAATGATGTAGCTCAGCATAGGTACACAGATGTAAGACGCTGTAGGATGGACACCTCGTCCGTCCGTGACGAGTGGACGGACGAGGTGTCCGTCCTACGCTGGTTGCGGGATCGCCTCGCTACGGTACCTCTTTCCAGAGCGAATCGAGGCCGGGGCCATAGCTGTACGGGCCTCGTGGACTGAACTTATATCCGCGCATGCTCTTATTGAAGCCGTAGAACGAGTTGCGCCAGAAGAGCCAAGTATAGATCTGATCCTCGTACAGAATCTGGTGGATCTTCGCGTAGATCGCGGCCCGCTTGACGGGATCGAACTCCTTACGCCCTTCTTTGTACAACTCGTCCACTTCCTTGTTTGAGTAGCTGCCGAAGTTTCGGTTCTCGCCCGTGCCAAAGATATTGATCGTCGTATCGGGATCGGTACCCGTTCCCCAACCGCCCATCGCGGCGTGGAACTTGTGTTCGATTTCCAACTGCTGCAGGACGGTGAACTCGGTCGGCTTCACATTACAGACCACACCGATCTGGTCCAGATTCTGCTTCATCAACTCGCTGACTTTCAAACTGTTCGGTGTCGTCGAGCACAGCAGAGTGAACTCAAAGTTGATCTTCTTTCCGTCGACTACTTTGTCGCGAATGCCGTCGCCATCGCTGTCTTTCCAACCCGCTTCGTCAAGCAAATCTTCGGCTTTATCGAGATCTTGCTTGTACGGTTTCAGACCTGACTTCGGTGCCATCCAGGCAGTCGGATGAAATGGTCCCATCGCCGGTTCGTACAGGCCATAGAAGAGCTTGTTGAGCATTTCGTCGTGATCGAACGCATAGCTCATCGCCTGCCGCACGCGTTTGTCCGAGAAGTAAGGAGTCTCGCAGTTCCAAACGAAATGAAACGAAACCCACTCCGTGCCGGTAACCTTGGTGTTCTTCTCATAGAACTCGGCATTGTTAGTCTGTTCGGTGATCCATTGCTCGGGATTCAGTAGCGTCTCCTCGATCTCACCTGCTCGAAGCGCGAGCAACGCGGTGTTTGGATCTTCGATGACGCGGCAGCGAATCTCTTTGAAGTGCTGGAGCGGGCGGACGAGCTTGCCATCCTTCTTGAACCAATCGTCGCGCCGCTGCAACACGACCTCTTGCCCCTGGATGCGGCTCGAGATGGTATATGGCCCGCCACAAACAGGATTCTGTTCGAGCTTGATATGGTACTCGCTGTTCGCCATCGTCGGATCTTCCTGGACCGACTTCTCGTAAATGTGCTTGGGGATCACCGGAAAGTTGATGTTCCAAATGTTCGTCGGGCTGGGCTTTTTGTGAAAGTAGACCAGCGTCTGATTGTCGTAAGCTTCGACCCACCGCAGCTCATCGGTGCCCGACCGAACAGCCGGGACGGGCACTTTCGGATTCATGATGGTTTGAAACGAGAAGACGACGTCATGTGCCGTGATCGGCTTGCCGTCGGACCAGGTCAAGTCATCGCGCAAGACTACTTTGTCGTACATGCCGTCGCTGCTGGTTTGCCAGGAGACAGCTACCGCCGCCAGGGCCAGAGGCTTCATCTCCCAATCGAAACTGAAAACTCCAATCCCCGTCAGTCCGTTGACTTCCGACTCGGAGACGGAACTGGACATCAGCGGATTCGTGCTCTTCGCGTCGCCGTTCAGATGCCGGACGAGTGTCGCATTGTAGTCGACTTGATTGTCGCTATCGGGAAGTCGTCCCAACGCACTCAGGATCTTTTTGTTGGCCTCGGCGCTATCATTATGGAGCTTCAGCGCTTCTTCGACGGAGACAAGCGGTTTGATATCCGCCTCGGCCTTGCGACGCAATTCGAGCGGGTCGACAACCCGTTGGTCGACCCACGTGACTGCGGCTTCGAGGTCTGCGAGCTGGGGTGGATCGAACGGTTCGAGTATGACTTCTTCAGCCACTTCCGCAGGCGCGGCTGCCGTGGCGTCGGAGCTGGAACTTTCGCCGGGGGTTGTAGCTGGAGCGGAAGTATCCGGCTGATTCTTACCGCAGCCCGCCAGCAGGGCGATGCAGACGACGAGTGCAGTGAAGGAAATCCGTTGGATCATGATCGAAGAGTCTCCATAGGTGCAACAGGCGATCCAGGTAAAGGCGGGAAACCGGGTCGCCGTACCGATCAATGCGTATCGTCACGTCGCGCAGACGGCCGATCCGCTGTAAAGGAATGCTAGAGCATGGTTTGCGGCGGGTCAAGAACAACCGCGTGCGGTGCTAGCGGTGTGGCACAACTCGCTCGCCGTTTGCCACGTCGCATTCAACTTCGGCTACAATATTAGCCTGACCGAAGCGGTCAGAAGTTCTGCGGGCTAAGAATAACGACTTCATTGTGGCGGGGGCCGAATGAGATTCTCGATTCGTGAAATGCTGGCGTTCACGTTCTTGGTCGCGTTGGCGTTGCTGGCGGCGCGTATCTGCGTCGATGCGATGCGCGATGGGGAACGTCTAACGAGACTACAGAACGAGACTATGATGCTTCAAATTGGTCTCCGAACCGATCAGCCGTCACTGCATCAAGCCCTTCTGCACACGCAAGACGAAATCGAATCGCTGCGGGCCATGCGCGAGCGCGCCATCGAACACTTTCCCGTGATTCTACAGAAGTACAGCACCATTGAGCCGCGCGGGGCAGACGTGCTTTCAATTCGCTCGATACCGACTTTGCGAGTCGCCGACGAACCTTCGCCTACCATCTTTCGCTTGCTGATTCCCGAAGCACGCCCCGTGTGGCTGAAGTTCGGAATTCATCTGACGAAACGCGGAGTGAGTTCTTCCAGGTCTAGCGAAACCGAAGACGATCTGTTGACTACATCGCCGTTCACCGAGACGGGGCCATTCGAAATGCAACTGCCTGCGGGCGACCTAATGTTGGATGTGACCATCGCGTCGGTCGAGGAAGGCAGATTGCCGGTCGTGGTTACTCTCAATAACGAAGTCCTCCTGCACTCCGAGTTCGTCTCGGGGCATGTAACAGGTTGGGGTGGCGGTTCGATTGGGGCGCAGACGCAACTCGATTTTGATCGACGTCAAAAGGTGCCTTGGCTGGTGACCTATGACATGGGTCTCGACACGCGCCAATTCCAAGGCGACGGCTCGATGGACCATGCGTTTTCAGTGTGGCTATCGGATCACTCCAGCAACTTTGCGAACTTTCCTCGCAAATGATTTGACTACTTGCACGGACTGTAGGAAATGAACTCGACGAACAAAAACAGCCGGTTGCGCACGACCATCGGCTTAGGTATGTTTGCGTTCGCGACGGGAGGCCTACTGGTCGTGATAGCCTACTTGTCGTCGATTCGTCTCTTCATAGGACGACAGATTACAGAATTAGAGAAGCAGCGTGACGAGCTGCAAGCAGTTGCGGATCGCATGCAGAAGGATGACGATCAGATTCGAAGCGACAAGCGTGTCCTGCTTGATCTGCTCCGACACTGTCGCACAGCGGAAGACATTCCGGCGATGGGTGGCGAGCGGATTGTTACTACTCATTGTGGAGATGACGTGATGCGATTTTATGTGCCCGAGGGATCGCACGCGTTCGAGCTAACAAGCACCTGGCAGCCAGCGGTCGACACTTCCGATTCGCCGATCGCGATACCAGCTGGCGACAAGACCTGGACCGTGCCGTTGCTCCCTGCAAGCGGATATTGTTTTGCCGTGAAGAGCGATCGGGAAAGTGGACCCATCGAATGGGAACTGACCGGCAACCATCCAGAATTCGACACACAAACGGGTGCCGTGCCACTCGTTGCTTTTTCCAATCGCAGCTCATCTTGGTCGGGATCGGGGACCGTCCTGTTTCCAAATCAGCTGCAACATTTCAGTACACTCGATCTGGAGAACGCGGCGAAAGTGGTATCCGGTATTGAGATTCTTCGCTCGTCGCTGAGCGGTCCCAATGATGGCGTACAATACGACGTCACGTTCCATGCACGGATTATCAGCGCTGGTCGTGCGTGCATATCGGCCAGTGATGCCCAGCGCGAGATCAGTCTTGGTCAGGAGAAGCTCTTGATGCCTTACGAAGGAAGCGGGAAGTACGATATCCGCCCGGCGATCGAGTAGGTTGACTGAACCGCACAAAACGAAGACAACAAGACCTTCGTTCACTCCGTTTCCTTCTGTTACGACAGCTCCGATTGTGTGAAAGCGAGGCTCCATGTTCCATCGCAACTTATTACTGCTCGCGTTGGTCGCCTTGCTTGTCACCGACTCGGCCTTTGGTCAGCAGCGAGAGGCCGATCGGGGATCGCGCGATCGATCGGCCATCGCAGTAGCTGATTTGCAACGAAACATTAGAGACGCAAGAAAGCTGCTGTCCGACATCAACGACCGCGAGCTGCGGGAACGATTGGAACTTCTGCTCTCGCGAGCCGCTTTGATTGCGGAAGATTTAGGGGAACCGCTCACCAACTCTTCGCGCGGCGGTCAAAAGTTGCCGGTCTCGGACGCAGACTTCGCGAAGCTGCTAAAGAACCTCAAAGACCAATCTTTCGACGAGCAGAAAGCGGAGTTTGTGAAATCGTTCGTCGCGGGACGCCCGTTGAATTGTGAGCAAGCGGCGGAGATTCTCAAAACGTTTTCGTTCGACGATGGACGCATTGCCTCGGCGGTCATCCTGTATCCGAGCCTCGTGGACCCGGCGAACTTCTTCGAGGCATTGAAAGTCTTTTCGTTCGAGTCCACTCGCAAGCAGGTGATGGACGCCGTTCGAAAGAAGTGATTTTCCCGAACTGCAAAGCCACCAGTGCAAAGAAAATAACTTCGCGCTGGTGCTGATTAATCCTGGCTCCAACGCTCCGCCAGTTTTATCAACTTGCCGACCGGCAGCTTGAAGCCCGGCAGCAAGGCAGTCGAATAAACCTGCCGCATCGAAAGCGTCTTGGTGACGGCCTTGCTTCGCTCGAACTGATGAACCGTCATTTGGCGCTGAAACCGGTCGATGATCCAATACTCGCGAACGCCAATGGAACGATACTCGTCGCGCTTCGTCTCGCAATCTCGCTGACGATTCTGCTCGCCCTCCGACACAAACTCGACCGCAATGGTGGGGGCTTCGACAGGCCCTGGCAAGCGGCCCAAGCCCGCCCATATGGCTCGATCAACCCGACGCCGATGCGGACCGATGACAACCGTTTCTTCAGGAACCGTCAGATCTAAGGCACTGCCCTGTGGGTCATCATCTTGATACTTTCTCAGCCAATAGCCCAGTTCTTCATTCGGGTCACGCTCGTTCCTCAACGGAGCAGCATTCACAACAAGTACTCCATTGACGAGTTCGTAGCGCCACCCCTTCTCGAAATCCGCCGAGTCAAACTCCCACGGCGTTAGCAGCATCCCATTGGAATGCTGCCCAAGTGCGAGTTTTGCCGTTTCGACTGTAGCCATACCTAGGAACCTCCGATGATTCAATGTGCTTCCAGTTTACATGCTCGCCGACTCATGGTTCAATCGCACGTTTCTGAATTCGCCACAGCAACCGGAATCCGTTATGCATCAACAGGCAACTTTAAACGGTCGTGTGGCAATTATTACTGGCGGTGCAACCGGAATCGGACAGGCAACTGCCTTATTGCTGGCCGAGCACGGGGCTCAAGTGTTTGTCGGCGATTACGATCCCATCGAGAGAAGTTCGCAAGAGTTTTCCCGGCTGGGCATCACCGAGGTCAAATGCGATGTGCGGATCGAAAGCGATGTCAAGCAACTGGTCGACCGAGCGATATCCGTTGGCGGCGGACTCGACATGCTGATTAATAACGCAGGCATCGGAATGGTGAAGCAGATTACCGATGTGACGGAAGCGGAGTGGGATGCGTGTCTCGACACCAACTTGAAAGGCGCGTTTCTCGCGACGAAACACGCCATCCCCCACATGCGAGCGCGAGGCGGCGGATCGATCGTCAACATGGCCAGCAACGCCGGCATCTTGCCGCGGGCTCATGATCCCGTCTATTCCACGAGCAAAGGGGCGTTGGTCGCGTTCACCAAGAGTATTGCCTTGTGTCACAGCGTTGACCGCATCCGAGTGAACGCCGTCTGCCCGGGGCCCGTGGGCGATACGCGGATGATGAACGCCGATCTAGACAAGGCAGCGGATCGCGTCGCCACCGAAAACCAAATCATCGCCGCCAGCCCAATCGCTCGCGTCTCGCAACGAATGATCTCGCCGCGCGAAGTCGCCGAAGCGATCCTTTATCTGGTCAGCGATGCGTCAGCCATGGTGACCGGCACATGCATCGCCATCGATGGTGGCAAGTCATTGGGTGTTCCGCCGGCATTAAAGTAGCCGTCACGCTCCGCCGTGACGAGCCTGAATGTGCCGACGTTGCAAAGCGACGGACGCGTGGCCGCAATTCCAACGCTTCTCGCTCAGGCTCATCACGGCGGAGCGTGATGGCTACTTTATCGGCACATTCGGGCTCATCACGGCGGAGCGTGATGGCTACTTTGGCGGCCTGCCTACGATATACTGCTCGCATGGCGAAATCGTTATTCGAACAATCCGAAGCCGTGAACCTGCGTGCCGTGCAGCCGCTGGCGGCGCGAATGCGGCCCAGGAATCTGGATGAGTTTGCTGGCCAGCAACATTTTCTGGGCGAAGGCAAATTGCTGCGTCGCTTGCTCAAGGCCAACCGACTCGGCTCGGTGATCTTTTACGGTCCGCCGGGAACCGGTAAGACGACGTTGGCTCAGCTGCTGGCGAGCGAGACGAAGAGCCGCTTTCGACAGCTCAGTGCCGTTACGAGCGGCGTCAAAGACTTGCGCGAGGTTCTACAAGAGGCTCGCGACGAGGCGGCCACGGGCGGACGACGCACGCTGCTGTTCATCGACGAGATTCATCGCTTCAACAAAACGCAGCAAGATGCCTTGCTGCCTGACGTCGAAGAGGGAATCGTCACGCTGGTCGGTGCCACCACGGCGAATCCTTTCTTCGCCGTCGTCAACGCGCTCGTCAGCCGCAGCCAGATCTTTCAGTTCCAGCCGTTGTCACCGGACGATATCAAGGCATTGTTGCTCCGCGCGATCGGCGATCGCGAACGTGGACTGGCCAGGCACCAAGTCGAGATGGCTGAGGATGCCCTCAACTTCCTGGCCGAAGTTTGTGATGGCGATGCGCGTCGAGCCTTATCCGCTTTGGAGATCGGCGTGTTGTCGAGCGACGAGCGGCCACTTCGATTCACTCGTGAATTGGCGGAAGAGTCGGTCCAGCGGCGAGCCGTCGAATATGATGCGACCGGCGATTCGCATTACGACGCCGCCAGTGCGTTGATCAAGAGCATTCGCGGCAGCGATCCGGACGCGGGGCTCTATTGGCTGGCTCGAATGCTCGAAGCAGGCGAGGACGTGCGGTTTCTTTGCCGACGGTTGGTGATCTTGGCGAGCGAAGACGTCGGCAACGCCGATCCACACGCCTTGCCATTGGCGGTGGCCACGATGCAAGCCTGTGAGTTTATCGGGCTACCGGAATGCCAGTTGACGCTGTCACAGTGTGTGACTTACCTGGCCTGTGCTCCCAAGTCGAATGCCGCCACCGTTGCTATTGGCGAGGCGCTCGGCGATGTCCGCGAAGGCCGTTTGCTTCCCGTGCCAGTTCAATTGCGCGACGCGCACTATGGCGGGGCGAAGCAACTCGGGCACGGCGACGGTTATGAGTACTCGCATAACGCGGAAGGCGGCGTTGCGGCCCAAGACTATCTGGGCGTCGAGCGAGAGTATTATCGGCCCGTCGAGCGCGGCTTCGAGAAGGAGTTGGCCGAGCGCCTGACCAAGATCCGCGCGAAGTTGCGGGAAGGACGCTCGTAACGCCGCGTGTCTAAGAAGCTCGGAACGGGGGTGCCACTGCTGGCTTGTCCAGCAGTGATTCCCGTCGGCACTGCTGCACAAGCCAGCTGTGGCACCCGGCACACCGCACCCTGAGTCGCTCGCCGCGCAGCTGCATTTTTCGGCTGAAGTCTATTGCACGGATCGTTCGCGATCGCTAAAAGCCCAAGCTCGTCTGCTTGCAAGGGGGTAAGTAACGATCGAACCGCAGATCCCGATGATGTACACGTCGGTCGCCTGCGTCGCTAGCACTCATGATGCGCGTCATCTGGTTGTCGATGATTTTACTGGCAGGATGCCACACACTGGGAAATCGATCCGGTGATGGATCTTCGTTGTCCGGACTTCCGGCGTCGCTTCCCACACCCAAGATGCTCAAGCCATCGAATGACCGTGACTGGAGCCCGGATCTGGCGGTCCTGCCTTACGCGGATATTGGCGGCGACCACGTGATCGTGCGGAACATCCGCCACTGTGCGTACGAATCGGATTCCGATTATGCAGTGAACTACTACGACAAGCGATTCGAGCTGTCACAGATTCGCAGCGTGGATTTCATCATCGTGCCATTCAAAGACACACCAAGTCTCGCACACACAATGCTTAGCTTTGGGTTCGAGGATGGTGAACACGTTGTCGTATCGGCCGAAGCGAGGCTCGAGAAAGGCGAAAAATATTCGCCAATTCTTGGTGAGCTGCGACAATTCGAGCTGATCTACGTCCTGGCCGATGAGCGGGATGCCATCCTGCGGCGAACCAAGCACCGGGACGCGGACGTGTATGTCTATCGCACAATTGCGACGCCCGAGCAGTCACGCGAGTTGTTCATGGACGTACTGCAACGCGTGAACGAACTGGCCGAAGTGCCGGAGTTCTACGATACGTTGAGCAACAACTGCACGACGAACATCGTGCGGCACTTAAACCGTTTGCGACCCGGTCGAGTCCCCTACGATGTGAGGGCTCTTCTGCCAGGCTTCTCCGATGGCTTGGCCTATGAACTCGGGTTGCTCGATACCTCGCTGCCGTTTGAAGAGACGCGCCGGCGCGCCCGGGTGACGGAGGTCGCCAACCGATCCGCCGATTCGCCAGACTTCTCGCGGCGAATTCGCCTGTAAACCGCTAAGGATCGTTCAGGAAATAACTTCAAGAAACGAGGTGGCTGGGGCTGAGTCCGCGAAGCCCCGGCTTTCCATGAACTCCAATCAGCCGTGGCGTCGAAGACTCCGCCACAGCCACCCACCGTGGCGTCGAAGACTCCGCCACAGCCACCCACCACCCGCCGCCACAGCCCACCCGCCGCTAATCGTCCGACCCTGCCAAGTACTTTGGGTGGGTGATTGCGTCACGGGCTCGCGCGGTTCGAGAAAAAAGTCACTTCCAGGATAAGTCACAACTGACTATCCGAACGGCAGTTACGACATGGGCTAAAAAAAGTCGGAAAAATTTCCGGAATTGTGACCCGGTTTTGCCTCCGTTTTTCAATAGATACTTGTAGAGAACGGTCGTATTCCGCTCTCAAAACAAGTGATTCGTCTGGGACGGAAACTGCGGGGGCAGATTGCTCGCTCGAGCGACGCAGTGTCCCAGGCGGTCATTTTGCTATGCCCACCCCCCATTAGTGACATTGCTGGACTGTTTTTTGGACTCTCACGAGTTTTCCGAAAGACGAATCGGCTGATGTCTCGATACCTGACGAGAGCTTTGACGCAGAGTCCGGCTCGGTCGGGGTTCTGGGGCTCACTCTAACCCACGCGCGAATTGTCGCGCAATCCATCTACACCAAGGAGAAGACTATGCGCTCGTTCCCCATCCGTATGACCACGACATTGACTCCCAGCCGATTGATCTCAGCAATCGCAGTGGTATTCCTGTTCGCCTGTTTCGTCCCGGCAATCATCGGCTCGCTGCAAGCGGAAGAGAGTAGTTCCGACGGAGTGACATTTATCGCCTTCGCCGCGTCACCAGTAGGCCCTGACGAATGGATGTTGGAGGGGTACATCTCTGGGGGCGATCCCTCCTCTGTAAGCATTGTGTTCTCGGGTGCCGCTTCAGGAAGTACATCCCTCGGGGCCGATGGATATTTCTATGCCTTCGTGCAGGGAGCCGAAGGCATTGTGTATGCTGAAGCAACTTATTTGTCTGAAACCGCAACTATGACTACGGAACTGAGTGGTCAGTCAAGTTGATTTGTCGGTGTCTATGAGGTGGCGGTGGCCGAGTTGACGGGACATCGGAAACCGGCCGCCAGCGCAAATCGAATACTATCGCAATCGGCTGGCTGTCGTTCGCGTGGGTGACACCGCAAAGTCCATCGTTTGAGGGTTCAAGAGCGCGGCGAAGATGGCCTCTTGACTCGGCCTTGTCACGAACAGCTCATGATATAAAACGCCTGGGAGGAACTCACCATCAGTGCCGCATTTTGCCAAGGCGTGGCGAAACCAGTCCGAACTCTCCCAGGGCTCGGTGGATCCAAGTGACAATATCGCCCGACGTGAAGCACCTTGATCGGCTGCTAAGCGAACGAGTTCGATAAATCGGTCGGTTGGCGACGAGCCAGAGGAGGGTCGGTACGCGAAAGCCGCATCATAGTACAATCTCGCGCTGGGAACTGCGACCGAGATCGCTTTCTCAAAGTCCTGGACGGACGCCTCGGAGGCCCTCATTCGCTTTTCTGCCGAGGTCGCATCTTTAGCAAGCTGATAATGGCCGAGGGCTCGCAAGTAAAGAGCAGGTTGCCAATTTGGCCGCAACTTGAGGGCGTTTGAGGTACGTTGAATAATGAACTGGGGCATGCGCTTGCCGACATAGTATGTGTACGCCAAATTCAATTCCAGTTCTGGGGAAAGTGCCGCCGATTGCGAAATCGCAACGTATCGTGTACGAGCTGCCACCGCGTCCGCTGCCGACGCGTGGCGGAGTTCCGAGTAGGCACAGCATTCCAAGACGATTGGATCTGGCCACTTGTCTGCAGCTCGCTTGAGATCCAGAATTGCGCGATCGTCATCGCCGCGAATTTGGTAGGCGACGCCACGCGCAAACAACAAGTGGGCTTGGTCGCCCTCCTCGCTGACCGCACGATCAAACCGGCCGATTGCGGCGTCTAGCGAGCCCTCCGCTATCTCGGCTACACCAGCAC